>JABDEZ010000011.1:4572-43041 GCA_013286835.1 Bacteroidota bacterium | reverse complement strand
GCTATGGTATATGCATCCTTGTTCGAAGGATTTGGCATACCTATACTTGAGGCACTGAAATGCAATGTACCTGCTATAGTAAGCAATACATCCAGCATGCCAGAGGTGGCAGGCGATGCCGGCTTGCTGGTTGACCCTACCGATACCCAGGACATAGCCAACAAAATGGAGCTGCTGTTTAAAGACGAAGTACTGCGTAAAAAACTGATAGCTGCCGCCCCTGCACAGGTTGAAAAATTTACCTGGGATAACTGTGCCGATAGGCTTTGGGAGAGCATGATGAAGTGTGTGGGCACAAAAAAATAAGATCAGGAAGTATCCCGCCTGATCTATCTGTTTTCTTAAATATTAGCTGATCGTTTTAACAACTACATCCAAAACACTTTTTCAGCGCTGGTAGTTTTGCGCATGCCTTCTGCTACTGCTTCGTCAGTATAGCCCAGGTATATAAGACCTAATATAATATCATCTGGTCCCAGTTTCAGGTATTCTTTCAGCTCAGGTTTGTGGGTAAGGCCACCGCTACTCCAGAAAGATGCTATACCCATAGCCGTTGCACCCAGCAATATGTTTTGCACTGCAGCAGATGCAGCAGCTATTTCTTCTATCTGTGGTATCTTTTCATTAGTACCGCGCTTCATTACCGCAATAATGAGGTGCGATGCATTATCGCCATTATGTTTTAGTTTTTCATAAGTCGCTTCCAGCCTCTTTTCTTCGGGTGTAATGCCCCAATGCAGATCAGCATGATCTTTACCAAATTGTTTCAAAGCCTCACCAGTATAAACAAAAAAGTTCCATGGTTCTGTACGGCCATGTGTTGGTGCCCAGTGTGCCAGTTCCAATAGCTCTTTTACTTGCTCATCGGGTATTATGTTGCCGTTCATCGTGGCCAGTTTGGCACTACGTCTTTGCGTTATGGTTGCTTTTACCTGTTCAAATGCATTATTCATAGCCGCAAAGTTAATGCGCAGTGGCATATACCCAATACCAAAGGTTTTATTATCCATCCCATTGGGCTGTTTTTGCGTATATTATAATGTTATCTTAACCTGCCGGCTCATGAAATGGAAATTTTGGTTCTACTTAATGGTGTTACTTTACATAGGCGCAGGCATCAATCATTTTGTAAACACGCCTGTTTATGTTTCTATAATGCCGCCGTGGTTACCTTATCCAAAATTGCTGGTATATATAAGTGGCATTTGCGAGGCCTTGCTTGGTGTATTATTGCTGCCCGTTGCAACAAGGCGTGTTGCCACCTGGCTCATTATACTGCTACTTATAGCTGTATTCCCGGCCAACATACAAACCACGCTGAACTATGGGTACCAGCATGACATCCGTTTCTGGATCAGTGTCATCAGGCTGCCCTTGCAACTGATACTTATAAGGTGGGCCTGGCTATACACCAGGCAAAGAAAAAAGAAGAGTGCTTTGGTATAATGCTATTTTACTGACCTTTACAATACCGCATAAAAAGTTTCTATGAAAACACTATTTGTTTCATTGCTATTGCTGCTAAGCACTGCTGCAAACGGCCAACACTACATACCAGAGAGCCAAAATTCAAAAGTGAGTTTTAAGGTGGTGAACCATATGCTGGTAAAAAGTACCGTGCAAGGGACACTTAGCAATTTAAGAGGTAGTATCACCTTCAACCCGGCCGATCTGCCAGGCTCTTCCTTTGATGTATCCGTAAATGCAGAAAGTATTAAAACAGGGATAGGCATGCGCGATGAACATCTTAAAAAAGAAGAATTCTTCAACGCTAGTAAATTTCCTGCTGTCCATATTATCTCCAGCCGGGTAGAAAAAGGCAACGCTCCTGGTACATATGTACTATATGGTAAGCTCACCATCAAAGGCATTTCCAAAGCCATTATGATACCTTTTACAGTTACACCAATCAATGATGGCTTGTTGTTTAAAGGCAATTTTACCTTAAACAGGCTAGACTATACAGTAGGTGAAAAAGGCAAAATTGAAGACCAGGTGAATGTTAACCTGAGTGTGAGCGCAAAGAAAGCTTAGCTATTTATTTGTCGTTATCCACCAGGTGTTGCCATATACATCCTTTATACCTGCACTGCGCCCGTAAGATTGATCAGATGGGGTTGCTACAGATGTGGCTCCGGCTGCAATTGCTTTATTGTATGTAGCATCAGCATCTGGCACATATACAAACATTCCTGCCGGGCTGCTGGTATAGTTATCAGTACTTTCTGCTATCATTATTACACTCTCACCCAGCTTTATTTCGGCATGCATTATTACTTGTTCGTCACGCATGTGGCGCATTATTTCTACGGCATCAAACACATCTATCATAAAGTCTATAAAGACTGATGCATTATCCAGGATGAGGTATGGCATCACCTGCTGGTAACCCTTAGGTATTACTACTGTTTTCATACTGCATGTTTAGAAGGATGGATAAAAATCTATACAGCAATATTATACCACGCTGTCAATATATTAAAGGTATTTCTGCAATCTTTTTTTCAGCACTTTATTTCGGGTAGCGGCAAATAAAATATCCAGCAATACAGGCATTTTTGATAGCGCACTCTGGGCTATAGCATGTGTTTTTAACTCCTTACCCAATTTGCGGTGCACTTCGGCATCATACTGTTGCATAAATGCGGCAGTAAAATTATGCGCCTCAAAACATTTTATAATCTGCAATGCAGCCGCTTGCCCACTGGTCATTGCATTTCCTATCCCGTCGCCCGAAAAAGGATCTATCAGTGATGCTGCATCACCTGCCAGCAGAAAACGGTCGCCAGACATTGGAACCCGTTTCGACCCCAGCGGTAAACCAAATCCTTCTAAAGCACTTATTTGTTCAGCACCTTTAAATTTTTCGGCCAGCAGAGGGGTTTCTTTTATAAAATCGTAAAAGGTATTTTTAATATTTATTTTTCTTTTGGCTATTTCACTACTCAGCATACCAAAACCCACATTACAAACATTGTTGGGTAGGGGGAACACCCATAGGTAACTGGGCAGGTAGCGCTTGTCAAAATAAAGCTCGGTAGTGTCATCCTGTAATCCGGTCACATTCTTATAGTAGGCCCTTACCGATCCTACATGGTGCGCCCTATCCAGCATGCGGGCTGTAAGCTGCTTTGCAGTTATAGAATGTGCTCCGTCTGCACCAACCAGTATATCAGCCGTTATAGATGGTTTGTTTTTTATCTGTATGGTCACATCTTCTTCCTGCACGTCAACACCTGCTATATTATGCCTTGTTAATATATGCGTATTGGTATGTTTTTTCACCAGGTCGAACAGGAAATTGTCAAATTGCATACGCGCGCAGGTATAGGCTTCAACTACCCAGGTAAACTCAGATTGTTTGCCTTTGAAGTTAAGTTGCGTTTTGCGAGTGCCACATTTTTTAGGAAAATCACTAAAAGCCTTTGCAAATACTGGTGATATGTTTTTAAGCACTTTTATTGCCCTGCCGGGTATAGCATCTCCACACACCTTATCGCGCGGAAAGTCTTCTTTATCCAGCATGGCCACTTTCAGTCCTGCATCTTTCAATGCCAATGCACATGCGCAACCGGCCGGCCCGGCACCAGCTATCACTACATCATACTTTTCCTGTTTTTCTGCACTCACGGTTGCGATAATACGGCAAAATATTAAATCCTAAACGGGTTCTTTTTAAGTGTTACATATTTCCTTTTACCCCCGGCACAAAAAGTTGATTATAATAATTGATATTAAATCATTATTTTTCAATCATTTTTGTCATGAAAATGTTAAAGTGAATTAGTTTTAGCCACATTACACAATTCATATGAAGAAATTTACACTCACAGTTATAATAATTATAATAGCTGCTCAAGCTCGGGCACAGATGTATTTTAGCGAAGCCACCAGTCTCTGGAGCGGTACCAATAGCCTATACCTAAACCCGGCAAATGGCGCTGATAACCATTTAAAAATATCAGTAGATATCCTTTCTGTCAATGCTGGTGTGAACACCAATATTGGTACGTTACGTTCCAGCAATATATTGGCAAACTATAATAAGTCTCTTACCACCGATCAGATATTTAACTATGGTTCACAGAATCCGTTTAACATGCTGGCGCCTTATGGCGAGGTGCGTGGGCCTGGGATCATGTATGCTATAAATGATAAAAATACCCTTGCGCTAACCACCCGTGTAAGGGCGTTCAACCAATTTTCAAACTTCGACCAAAGTGTATATCGCATTATTACCGATCCTACATTCAGTTCAAGCTCAGACTATGGTTTTACTTCAAAAAATTATAACTGGACAGCACAGGTATGGAGCGAAATTGGCCTTAGTTACAGTGCCGTCATTTTCAGAAACGAGCACCATGAAATAAAAGGTGGGCTTACTGCGCGCTACCTGGGCGGCATAGGTTATGCCGGTATAAAAGGCAAAAACCTGGATGCACACTATTATTCAAAAGCAGATTCTTTACAGATCAACAATACCGATCTTGAATATGGCAGCAACGTTATTAATTCCCAGGTAGATCTGAGTAATGGTATAGCTGGTTCTGATATCATGAGCCGTTTCTTTGGCGGCACCAACGGCGGAGCGGGTGTTGGTGGCGATCTGGGTTTGGTATATGAGTGGAACCCAGCTTCTGAAAACAACTATTACGAAATGGATGGGGCGATGCACAAAGACCCGAATAAAGCCAGTTATAAATTAAAATTATCAGTTGCTGTAACTGATATTGGCGGCATCACCTACAAAGGCAGCAATTTTACTGCAAACTTCACCGGCAATGGCTACTTATCAGGTAACGACCTTATTACCCAATTTAAAAACTACAATGATTTCCGTGATTATGCCCTGTCTCATAACTTATCGGTAGATACCGGCAGTCATAAATCTACAACAGTTCACCTACCTACCGCCTTAATGACAGGTGTTGACTACCACATCTACAGCAAGTTCTACATAAGCGTTAACTATCTGGCTAACCTGGCTAACAAAAATGATTTTGGTAACTACTATTATAACCAGATCACATTTACTCCTCGTTACGATACCCGACTTATTGGTGTATCAGTACCGGTTACCTATAGCTCCCTTGATGATCATTTCAAATTGGGTTTTGGTGTACGCGTGTCAGGCTTCTTTGTAGGCAGCGATGATATGCTGGCATTATTCAATAACAATCAATATGGCTTTAACATACATGCTGGTGGATTTGTACCTATCAATAGGAAAAAAATACGCGACAGGGATCATGACCATATATCTGACCGTATGGACAAATGCCCGCTAATACCAGGTGTGCTGACTGCTAAGGGCTGCCCTGACAGGGATAGGGATAGCGTGGCCGATGGTGATGACCGTTGTCCTGATGATTCTGGAGCAGTTGCGCTACAAGGCTGCCCCGACAAGGATGGCGATGGCATACCTGATATAGATGACAAATGCCCTACACAAGCTGGGCTTGCAGAACTGCATGGCTGTCCCGATAGTGATGGTGATGGTGTGCCTGACAGTGAAGATGCCTGCCCTTACAAATTTGGCCTTCCGCAGTTTCACGGTTGCCCCGATACTGATGGTGATGGCATACCTGACAATGAAGATGCTTGCCCCTTGCAAGCCGGGCCTGCCAAATTTAAAGGTTGCCCCGATACCGATGGCGATAATATACCAGACAATCTGGATAAATGCCCTAACGATCCCGGACCAATATCAAATGATGGTTGCCCTGTTAAGAAAAAAGAAGTAGCCCAGGAAGTGAAGAAGAAACTTGACTTTGCAGCAACCGCTATTGAATTTGAAACCGGCAGAGGTGTAATAAAAACTACATCTTACCCACTGCTCAACGATATTGTGAAAATACTGAAAGAATACCCTGATAACGACATGAATATTGACGGCTATACCGACAACGTTGGTAAACCTGAAATGAATATGAAATTATCAAAAGAGCGTGCTGAAGCAGTTAAAGCTTACTTCGTAAAAGAAGGTATATCTGCCGACAGGCTTCATGCTGCAGGACATGGCGAAGAGCACCCAGCCGCCAGCAACAAAACAAAAATTGGCCGGGCTAAAAACCGCAGGGTACACCTTGAGCTGAAAAAAAGCTAAAACCTTTTATAAATTGTCTTTTAATAAGCCGCTCCCTTCACGGAGCGGCTTATTTTTTTGCATTGTTCGCAAATTCTTTGAAACGCGAAATATACCCGATTGAGTATATTTAGGTAACTATTTGATTTTTTTATACCCTATCAGGTATAAAATAGAGTATTTTTGCATCTTTATACCCTATCAGGTATAAATGGAATATTCACCTCATACAATTTCTTTATTTCTAAAAGAAAGAAGAAAAAGAACTGGTCTCACCCAGGCAGACCTTGCCGTAAAAGCAGGAGTGGGCTTGCGTTTTGTGCGGGATATGGAACAAGGGAAGAATACACTTAGGATGGACAAGGTTAACCAAGTACTAAAATTATTTGGATACGAATTAGGTCCTGTCCCTATGGATCGTCGAAAATTCATAAATGAGAAAGCGGATGTGCAGTGTTCTTAGATTAATGCCCCAATAAAATGGTTGGTTAATGATCAGAAAATTTTCTTGGATAATACTTTTCTGTACAGCATTACTAATAATTGCAGCATGCAATATTTCTTTCGATAAAAGGAAATGGACTGAAATGAATGATCCTTCATTACCTCTACCAAGTCGTGAGAAAATGCTGAAAGAACTAATAACAAATCATAAACTAGTTGGGTTAAAATATGATCAGCTAATTGGCATTTTATCAACCCCTGATTATTCTGACAGTATTTCATTAGGCTATAATATCATTATCCATTGGGATGGTATTGATCCCGATCATGTCAAGACCTTAAATTTTACTCTTTCGAAAGATTCTATAATAACAGGCTTTAAAGTTGAGGAATGGACGAAATGAACACTACAAATGCAAACTATACAATTCGGCAATTAACTGCAGAAGATGTTTCTATTTATAAAAAAATGCGTCTTGAGGCGTTGTACCTGGAGCCCGAGAAATACAGCGTCTGGCATGCTGAAGAATCAATCTTGTCGGATAGTTATTGGACAGCCAAAGTAAGTAATCCCGATGCCGGCTATTTTGGTCTATTCCTAAATGAAGTGCCCATCGGTATAACAGGAATAATAATAGACAAGAACAATCCTGAAACGGCATTAATGATGCAATCTTATATTAGAGAAGTGCATAGAGGAAAAGGATTGTCGCGTATGCTTTACGAGGCCCGGATAAGCTGGGCACACGTACATGGATTGAAACGCCTGCTTGTAGGACACAGGGAAAGTAATATTATTTCTAAAGCAGCAAATCAACATTTCAATTTTAAATACACCTACCGCGAGCCACGCGCATGGCCCGACGGCATTATAGAAGATATACTATATTATGAGCTATTGTTGTAAAGGCTGGTAATAATGTCCTACAAACCATTCCGTATCTTTTGATCAAAAACTTTAATTTTAGGCATTATTCTAAACAGTAACAATGCTTTTTAATTCCCTGCCATTTGCTGCATTCTTCGTGCTGTTTTTCTTTTTGTATTGGTTTGTATTCAATCGATCGGTAAAAGTTCAGAATGTACTGTTGCTTGCAGGCAGCTATTTTTTTTATGCCTGGTGGAACTGGCATTTTCTATTCCTTCTTATCTTCAGTTCATTAGCCACGTACTTGCTGGGTATAGGCATTTACAGATCAACCAACCCCAAGGCAAAAAGACAATTTCTAAATACAGGGTTGCTGTTGCTAGTGGGTACACTGTTGTATTTTAAGTACACCAATTTTTTTATTGCATCATTTATTGTTGTAGCCAGCAAGCTGCATGTACATACCAGCCTGCAAACTTTAAATATACTGTTGCCGCTGGGTATCAGCTTCTATACCTTTCGTTTGCTTAGCTACCTGTTCGATGTAAAAAACGGAAAAATAAAACCAGTAACTGATATTATAATATTCTTTACCTACATTTCCTTCTTCCCAAGTATGGTTGCCGGGCCTATAGACAGGACTAGGACCCTGGTACCACAATTAGAACAAAAGAGAATGTTCATTCGCAACCAGGCCACCGATGGACTGCGACAAATATTATGGGGCTTATTTAAAAAGGTAGTGATAGCCGATAACTGTGTTACCATCAGCAACTATATTTTCGATATGCCCAATCTGCATGGCGGTATTTTGATCATCGGCGTTTTCTTATTTACCATGCAGCTATACGCTGACTTTTCAGGCTATTCTGATATGGCCATAGGCTTTGCACGACTGCTCGGATTTAATATCACACGAAATTTCAACTACCCCTTCTTTGCACAAAATATTGCTGAGTTTTGGCGCAAGTGGCATATCTCTCTTACCTCTTGGCTTACAGACTATGTGTTTACCCCTGTGTCCATCCGATTTCGTTATTATGGCAATTGGGGGCTTATCATTTCTATACTTGTTACTTTTCTTATCTCTGGCTTCTGGCATGGCGCACACTGGACATTCGTGGTGTGGGGATTCTTACATGGCTGCTGCTATATACCCCTTATACTGGCTGGCCGCATGAATAAAAGGAAAGAAGTAGCGCCCGGTAAACCATTACCTTCGTTAACCGAATTTAAAAATATAGCAGGCACTTTCTTGTTTGTTATGTTTAGTATGGTGCTGTTCCGCTCTGCCAGTGTTTCGCAAGCGTTCCAGTACTACTGCAATATCTTCAAGTTTTCATCGTCCAGTCCGCTGTTTTTTCCGCTGTGGGCATATGCCATGAACCTGTTCTTCATCTCTTTTATGATAGTACTTGAGTGGATGCAAAGAGACAAACAGCATGCACTTGAAAACATAGCGCTTACATGGCCCAAAATATACCGGTGGGGTTTTTATAGTTTGGCGGTTTTGCTGATACTCACTTTCAGCGGTTTTGAACAACCTTTTATCTACCTTAAATTTTAACCCCGGATGAAAGGATTTCTATATAATGCAGCGATATTCTTACTCATCTGGATCTTCATTTTTTCAGCACTATACACGGTGATACCCCGTAAGTATTATGCAAGCTACGAGTACGAATTACAAACTACCCTTTATAAAAAAATTACCGCAGGAGGTTTAAAAGGAAACGTAATAATAGGCGACAGCAAAACGCAGTTGGGGCTCGATGCCAGGAACCTTCACGCTACCAATTTATGTATGGGAGGTGTTTCGCCCGTTGAAGGATATTACCAGCTAAGGTTACTCCTTCAAAATCCGACTAACAAGGTCGATACTGTTTTCATTTCTTATACACTTACCCACCTGGTAAGCCAATATTTTTTTTATACCGGCAGTTATTACAATGGCATTATTCCTACTAGTTATCTGGATAGTGTAAGGGTATTAGCCAGGCAGTATAATGACGAGAATTATGCGCTCAGCCATTCTGATTTTTCAACGCCATTAGATATCGCATTTAACGATCCTGTGCTCAGCTCAAAAATACGGGTGGTAAAAGATTTTGTAATTGGTGGCCTTAATAGCGCTTACGTTTATCTGCGTAACAATAGTAATCCCCTTGCATTTACAGGTACAAGCCATCCCATTAATGGCAATACCCAACTTACTTATGGCAGGGTGGTAGGGCTTTCTACAGATTCAGTACTCTATAAAAGGAGCGCCGAAAAACCTTTGTACGAGGAAGAGTTATCGAATATAAAAACGTCGGTAGTAAATAAAATATACCTGCAGAAAATGCTGGACCTCTGTAATGAGAAAAATGTAACAGCCTTTTTTATTATGATGCCCAGCCAAAGATCAGCCGCAGACAGTATGTTAGAAAAACAGGTAGCTGAACTTGATAAACAGTTTGGGAAGAACTTCATTTATGATACGGCATTTTATAGCGATGCCAGCTTCAGAGACCAGGGCGGCCATTTAAATGTTTACGGCGTTCAAAAATTCCAGTCATTTATCCTTGCAAAACTATATGGCAAGGCAAGATGACTTTACATCAATCTGTCAATATTAAACTGTCTATTTTCAAAGAGAGTTTTTTTGCTCCTTTTTCGTTTAGATGGTCTGCATCGTAGTAATCGGCTGCTGTAAATAAAGTGTCTGTAAGCAGGTTATAATATCTGCTGTTATTACAATCAGCAACTATTTTTGCCATTGTTCTTACAGTAGTATTCATTTGGCTGGTATCCAGGTGCTGTACATACGTTTTGTATGCCGGCGATGTGTAAAATATAACTTTAGCATGTTGTGCCTTTGCTACATCAATAATAGCCTTTACAACTCCAACATTTTCATTAAAACAGTCGGGATTCTTTTCTGTGTGCCTGGCTGCAGTAACTTCTCCGGTTGAGGTTAGGTCTTGCTTGTTTTTGGAGTTGTCATCTGTTCCCCAGCCTGTTGCTGAACAATAAATATCTGTAGAAGACCTGTTATAATAGTAGTTAATGATCCTTTGCAGATTATTTAAAAGCTTATTACTTGTAAGTTCGCTATAGTCAGCAATATTTGTCGACCGGTAAAAGCCATAATAGATAACGTAATCTTTAACCCTCCACGCCTCTGCAGTATTATTTAGATTTTTGTATAACGAAGGATAATCTATGGGCACCACAATATATTTAAGATGATTCAACTTATGGCTGTATTTATGAAGGATTGCCCAGTCATAGTCTAATGATTGTGAATTACAGCAGGCATTAAAACAGTTACCATGAATATAGGAAGGGTCTATGCCATAAAAAGCGTGAGAATTGCCAAGGACCAATACATTGATGTATGGAGCATTCGCATCCAGGTATTTTCTTTTATAGGAATAGTTATTGGGTATTCTGCGCAGTACTACTTCCAGGATAATGGCAACAATGAATATTGGTAAAATAAAGAGGAGAAGCCGTTTTACAAATTCTTTCATTAGCTGTAGCTGCTTTTAGCTGAAACCCGGCATCAATATCCGCGTTTTTATTGAAATATTTTTACCTGGCATTACCAAAGCGGCATTTGCAAATGATAGCTCCTTATTCTACAATAGGCAAAATGGATGCTGCACTAAATGTAATATGCTCCCAATAGCGTAACTTTACCATACTATTTATTGTTATGAGTGATGTATTAACGCCACAGGGCCCTGCCCTAACAGCTAAAGATTTTGCTACCGACCAGGAAGTGCGCTGGTGCCCCGGATGTGGAGACTATTCTATTTTAAAACAAGTACAGACCATATTGCCCCAAACCGGCATACCCAGGGAAAATATTGTTATTATATCGGGCATAGGTTGCAGCTCTCGCTTCCCGTACTATATGAATACCTATGGTATGCATAGCATTCATGGTCGTGCAACGGCTATAGCCAGCGGCCTTAAAGCCACAAGGCCCGAACTGAGTGTTTGGATAGTAACAGGAGATGGCGATGGACTGAGCATTGGTGGTAACCATACTATACACCTGTTGCGCAGGAATTTTAATGTAAATATCCTGTTGTTCAACAACCAGATATACGGCCTTACAAAGGGACAATACTCACCAACATCTGAAGAGAATAAGGTGACCAAAAGTACCCCAATGGGTAGTATAGATCATCCTTTCAATCCACTGGCTCTGGCCTTGGGTGCAGATGCTACTTTTATAGCCCGCAGTATGGACCGTGATCCTAAGCACTTTCAGCAAATGCTGCTCCGTGCCAACGACCACCACGGTACATCTATGCTTGAAATATACCAGAACTGCAATATCTTCAATGATGGTGCTTTCGAGGTCTTTACAGAAAAAAGCAGTCGCCAGGAAGAAACGCTGATGCTGGAGCAAGGTAAACCACTTATTTACGGTGCCAATAAAGATAAAGGCATAGTACTGGATGGATATAAGCCCAGACTGGTGGACCTGAACAATGGCCACAGCGCAGACGACCTGTGGATACACGATGATCACGATTTTTATAAAGCACAGATACTGACCCGCTTTTTTGACAACCCGGCTACAGCAGGTCACTTCCCACGCCCTTTTGGTGTATTTTATGCCACAGAACGCGCTACTTACGAGGATGAAATGCAGCTGCAACTGGAAGAAGCTATAGCCATAAAAGGTAAAGGCAAACTGGATGCATTGCTGCAGGGCAATGAAACCTGGGTGATAGAATAAATAGTACGGGAATGTGAGCGAACCTGCCAACAAACAGGCAGGGTAAAATGGGGCTGTGTGCCTGTGCGCAATAAACAGACTGAACATTGCTTTCTACTTATACTTTGACTAACGACTATCTTACAACTCATTGGCCTCATTAAAAAAACTAGCAGGACAAACAGCATGGTATGGCCTTAGCAATATAGGGGCACGACTGCTTAACTACCTGCTTACTCCTATTGTCACGTACCTACTTAACTCGCCCCGTGGCCAGGGCGACTACGGAGATTATAGTGTGCTGATGGCAGCCCTTGCTTTTGTAAACGTTGTCTATACCTACGGTATGGAAACCGCTTACTTCAGGTTCTCATCTTCGGGTACCGACCAGAAGAAGTTGTTCCAAACCACTTTTACAACGCTTATTATAAGTACCTTTTTATTAAGCGCAGCACTCATTGGTCTCCGTGCACCCATTGCAGGTTTCCTGCGGCTGGGTACACACACTGAATATATAACCTGGTGCGTGCTGGTAGTAAGTATAGATACACTAAGCGCTATACCTTTTGCACGGCTACGGCAGGAAGAGCGGCCACGCAAGTATGCTTTCACCAAGCTGGCAGGTATTGTGGTCAATATTTTTCTTACTGTTTTTTTTATAGCCTATAGCCCCACGTATGTGGCACAACATCCCAGCGGGGCATATGCTACATGGTATGCACAATATAACAGCACAGGCTTCTTGCTGCTGGCTTTACTGGGACAGAGCATAGTTACATTTCTATTGTTGGTGCAGGAATGGGGTGCATATCGCTTTCGTTTTTATGCAGACATCTGGAAGAAGGTGATGTGGTACAGCGCACCTATGGTAATAGTAGGGCTGGGCGGCATGGTGAATGAAACGCTGGATCGTATTATGCTGGATAAGCTAATGCCCGGAAGTCGGGAAGCGGCTAAGATAGCAGTGGGTATATATTCAGCTCAGTATAAACTGGCTATATTCATCACACTGTTCATACAGGCCTTTCGCATGAGTGCTGAGCCATTCTTCTTTAACCAGAGCAAAGACAAAAACGCACCTAAAACCTACGCCAGGGTTATGAAGTGGTTTGTTATTGTACTCTGTGTTGCATTCCTGTTCACCTCTTTGTATATAGATGTTTGGGAGCGTTTCCTCATACTGGGTTCTTCTTATCGCAGTGGTGCGGGCGTAGTACCTATATTGCTCAGCGCCAATGTATGCCTGGGTATCTATTACAATCTTAGCGTGTGGTACAAGATAACAGATCGCATGTACTGGGGCATGATCATCACATTGGTAGGTGCTGTTATCACATTGGTTATCAACTTTGCTTTTATACCCTTGTATGGTATGTATGCCTGCGCATGGGCCACATTTGCAGCCTATAGCAGCATGATGATATTATCCTACTTCGTAGGGCAAATGTATTTCCCGGTACCGTACAATCCTAAAAAGCTACTGGCCTACCTTGTAGTAATGATAACCCTTTTCTTTGTACAACAGGGCGTGGGCTTATTAAGTAATAACATTGTTATACACGTCACTTCTGCAAGCGTACTCTTCTTCTTGTTTTTACGCTTGGTATTTTCCGCTGAGCAAAAAGAAATGAAACAATTGCCTTTTCTTGGCAAGTTTGTAAAAGGGTAATTGCGTCTTACTTCAACAACTCACAAGGCTTCATGCCCGTGGCTTTTTTAAACGCGGTACTGAAGTGAGATATACTGCTAAAACCAAGTGTACCTGCTACATCAGTCACCGTCTGGCCCTCTTCCTGTAGCAGCCTTTTGGCTTTTTCAATACGCAGGAACTGCTGGTATTCGTGTATGGTCTTGCCTACCAGTGTTTTAAATCCTTTTTTCAGATAGCACTCATTCATGGCCACTTTCCGGCTCAATTCCTTTATAGTAAATATCTGCGTCAGGTTGTTTTCTATATAGGTACGGGCTTCGTAAATTTTTTCTCGCTCACTATCCATTGCCAGGAAACGACATGCAGGTACCTGGCAGGATGTAAATGGCAGGGTAATGCTTTGTAGCGCACGGCGCAAGAGCTGGGTTGTGGTTTCTGTAAGTTGCAATGCCTGCACAAATTGGTTCACCACATCTTTCTTCGACAATTGCGATAGCAGCATATGTGCAGTACTGCAAGGTGCGAACTCCTGTTCCGTAGTTTGGTCGAAACGGAAAGGACGGTTTGCCATCAATATCCCGGCTTCAAACTGGTCAAAATATTCTGGTAAATAAGTAATGTAATATACCTGGACTGTATTAACTGCGGTATCATTGCGTTTCAAGTAGGCCAGTTGCAAGCAGTATTTGCCGGTATCTATGGGGAAAAGGTATAAGCAGGCTTTCTCTTCTATTGCTTCTGTGAACGCTACATCCATCACCTCCGCCTGCACTTGGCGGCTTATTTCCAATACTTCGCTATTGAGTACGGTGGCATTATCTCCCAAAAACCTTTGTGTAGGCTGGGCGGCACGGGGCTTAGTGATCTGTTTTACATTCGGCACAAGGACAAAGGTAGGTAGATTTGTCATTGTCATTCAGATTGTGACTTTTGCATGACAGTTGCATTGTTTTGCACAGAGCCTTCATTCGTACGATTTATATGGATAGGTTTTGTAAGCGGTGGTAAGGACATTAAAAAAACCTTTGCTTATTTTCTTATATTCGTATTTACATAGCACGCTGTTATGAACTATATTTATTTAAGAGACCATAAAAAATATCCTGACGCTAAGGTAAACCCTTCGCTGCTTTGGGAGTATGATCTGGCTAATTTTGATTACCAGTTAATGAAAAACATAGTAGTACAGCGGGTTATAGAGCGGGGCTGGCCTGAAGACTGGAACGCCATATTAAATATGTATAGTGAAGACGGCGTGAAAAAAATAATTAAAGACATTCCTTATCTTAATGATAAGGATATGAATTTTGTAAGCAATGTCTTCCATATCCCATTATCTGAAATGAAATGTTACGAACGGAAACAGTCACGCCAGGGACACTGGAACTCTTAAAAGAACTGATGAATGATGAAGTGCTGAACGAATTTTTCCTTGTTGGAGGAACGGCACTTTCTTTACAAATTGGACACAGGATCAGTATTGATATTGACTTATTTTCCATAAATCCTTTTGATGAAGATGAAATACTTGCCCGTCTCTCAGAAAAAAATTTCCTGTTAAACTACCAATCTAAAAATACACTTAAAGGCCAGATCAATAATGTCCAGACCGATTTGATCACACATGCTTATCCATTGGTAAAATCATTGCAGATTGTTGCTGGTATAAGGCTTGCCAGCCTTGAGGATATAGCAGCCATGAAATTAAATGCTATTATAAGCAATGGCACCCGACTAAAAGATTTCATCGATATAGCTTGCCTTTCTTGTTACTTATCATTCCAACAAATGGTGAACGCCTACGAATCAAAATATAAACAAAGAAATCCTTATATCATCTTAAAATCTCTTGAATATACAGATGAAATAAATAAACATGAGCCTATACATTTATTGAACGCTAAGTATAGTTGGCAAAAACTGGAACAACGACTAAAAGAGATACCGGAACAACCCGACAGCGTTTTTTCAACAGCTCCATGGTAAAATATTTTCTAAAATCCAAAACCCAACCCCAATTGTGCCAGCTCTGCGATGGTAGAGTGTGCTTTAAGCATAGCGCTTAAGAAAAGTTCTTTCAGCGGGCCTTGTTCTCTTTTTACCAAATATAAGTTAGCGCCAATTTTCTCGTAGTATGGTTGCGGGGCACGCAGGTAGGCATTTTTTATATAGTAGCCCAGTTGCAAAACCAAACCTACCCGGCCCATTAAAAATTCGTTGCCTGCAAAAACTGCGCTTTTATAAGAGTTCTTTGCTTCCTGTCCAGGCAATATTTCGTTGTTGCGCAAGAATGCATATATATCTGTATAGTAAGCATAATCAATCCCCACGAATGCTTTATTCTTGCTCAGCCAGCGCGTGCTCACATAAGCATCGGCCAGGTACACCGGGAAGGCTGGCCCGTTTGACGAACCATATCCATCCATGGCAAGCGAGGTGCGCACCTGGAACAGCCAACGATCTTTCAGTGGCTTTAATGTACGCATGGTATGCTGAGGATTAGATCCTTCGGGGAAGTAACGAAACCCAATATGAGCGCCATACATATTAATGCCCAGATTGGGCTGTTTGAATGATGCATTGGACATATGCGAGAAATTACCTCCCAGTTGTATATCCCAGTCGCGGTTCAGGTGATACCGCAGGTCGGTCATGATAAGGGTAAAGTTATTGATGTTGGAACCTATGGCATCATTGAGGGTGTCGTAACCGGGGGCACGCTCATATTTCTTGGTCAGGTAGCCCAGGCCAAAACCCATACGCAGGGTCCATTCCAGCTTTTTCCCCGTCACCAATGGTATCTGGAAGTTGGGGATGATACCAAAACCCCTGCCATATATAGAGTCTATGCCATAGTTAGTATAAGTAAAAGCCACCCCCAATACCGGGAAGCGGCGGCGTTGCTGCCATTCCTTAGTTCCATGGGTTTTGAACACTATATTCAGCTCGTAAGCGCTGCTGATGCTGGGTATGGGCAATATAAATTTGGGGGTATGCTTAAATACTTTACCCACTATTTCATTATTCTCTATTCCAATGCCGGTCAATGGGTTTTCCTGTTGCGCAAAAGCAGTCGTACCTAATACAAACGATAGAATAAGAAAAAGCAATAGGCGCATAAAACAAATATAAGAGGAATGGAGAATTTCAAAGACTTTTGTTTTACCATATGGGAGGGTTAGATAAAAGTGTAATTTTTGCTTTTATTGTGACCGATAATTTTTCTTTCAAATTCCTCCACATTTACCATTTTCCTTAACCTTTAGGGTTTTACCTTTTTGTATCTTGCAGTAGAAACCACTCAGCCGGATGCGCAAATTAGCGGTCATGTTTTTCAGGTCATTCCTGCAGGGGCTTATCCTGTTAAGCCCTTTGGCCATTACTGCGTATGTTATCTATGTCATTTTCGATAAAATAGATACCCTCATACCCATACAGCATATACCACGTGGTGTTGGCTTTCTTATTATAGTGCTCTTTGTCACTTTTGTAGGTTTCCTCGGTACACGCTTCTTTATAGGCAAGTGGGTGTTCGATTCTTTTGGGCATTTGCTGGAGCGCACACCGGGCGTAAAATATTTATACTCTGCCATACGCGATATGGTGAGTTCTTTTGTGGGCGATAAAAAAAGGTTTAATAAGCCGGTATGGGTATGTGTGAACCTGGCGCCAGAAATATGGCGCATTGGTTTTATGACGCAGGTAGATATGGCACACCTGGGCATGAGCAATAAGGCTGCTGTATATATGCCACATGCATATGCCATTAGCGGTTGGGTAATAGTTACCGATTCAAAATATATAAAACCGGTGACCAGGATGAACGCTGCCGAGGCGATGAAATTTGCAGTAAGCGGTGGAATAACAAATATTGACGATGACAAACACGGACCTTACACGGAAACTTAATTTTAACGCCGGCCCCGCCGCCCTACCTGCCGAAGTTTTGCAGCAGGCCGCAGCAGCTGTGCTCGACTATGATAACAGTGGTTTATCTATACTTGAAATTCCCCACCGCGATGCTGCCTTTGTAGCCATAATGGATGAAAGCCGGCAATTGGTAAAGGAACTGTGCAACCTAAATGATGACTACGAGGTACTGTGGCTGCAAGGTGGTGGCCGCATGCAATTTTGTATGATACCCATGAACTTTTTAGGCGAGAGCGAAAACGCAGGCTACATAGATAGCGGGTACTGGGCCGAAAGTGCATACAAAGCAGCAAAGTACTATGGCAATGCACAATTGCTGGCATCAACAAAAGATATTAACTACACACACCTACCCATGTGGCCCGCACAATTACCGGCCGGCCTGCAGTATGTGCACTGTACTACCAACAATACTATTTACGGTACGCAATTGCATACAACCCCCACTTGCGATGTGCCGCTGATAGCCGACATGAGCAGCGACATTTTCAGCTGTCACCGCGATTATAGCAAGTACGCCATGTTTTATGTAACCGTGCAAAAAAACCTGGGGGCAGCTGGCGTAACTCTTGTGGTTTTGCGTAAAGACCTTATGGAACGGGTGAAACGCACGATGCCCGATATGCTTACTTATAAAGCACATTCCGCACAGCAAAGCATGCTCAATACGCCGCCGGTATTTGCTATTTATGTATCGCTGCTCATGCTGCGGTGGACAAAGGCCCGGGGCATAAATGCCATTGAGGCTGAAAACATACAAAAGGCACAACTATTATACTCAGAAATAGAACGAAATTCCGTTTTTAAACCCGTGGTAGATGTTGTAGCCGATAGGAGTATGATGAATGTATGTTTTATTGCCCACGATAGCAGTAATGAAAAAGCTTTTATCGACTTTTGCGCAACGCGGAATATTACCGGCATAAAGGGACACCGTTCTGTGGGTGGGTTCAGAGTGTCGTTATATAACGCGGTGAGCCTCACAGCAGTAGAAACACTGGCGCAGGCAATGCATGATTTTGAAAAAAATAGACAATAGTATTGATCACTTTTTAGCCGGTACCATCCGGCATAACAAACAAACATGGCAATTATAACACCATTTAAAGGGCTACGGCCTGAAAAAGAACTGGCCGAAAAAGTGGCTACGCTTCCTTACGATGTAGTAAGCGTAGCTGAAGCACGTCGTTTTGCAAGCAACCCTTACAACTTTTACCACGTAACACGTGCTGAAATAGATCTCCCGGAAAATATTGATGTACACAGCAGCGTTGTGTATGAAAAAGCAGCACAGAACCTGGAAAAGATGATAGCCGATGGCACATTAATACAGGACAGCACTCCATGCTACTATATCTACCGCCTGGTAATGAACGGCCGCTCACAAACCGGCCTGGTTTGCGGATCATCGCTGAACGATTATTTTGACGGCACTATAAAGAAGCACGAGTTTACCCGGCCTGAGAAAGAGCTGGACCGCATCAACCACATAAAAGCAACACGGGCACAAACTGGGGTGGTTTTTCTGGCGTACAATGATGAGGCTACTGTAGAACAGATAATTGCTGACTGGAAAAGTAATCATGCGCCTGCTTACGATTTTACTGCCGAAGATAGCGTGCAACATACCCTATGGGTGGTTGACGATGCTGCCACAGTAGATGCAATAACTGCCGGCTATGCCAATAATGTACCATGCACTTACATAGCTGATGGCCACCACAGGGCAGCGTCGGCAGCAAAGGTGTGTATGGAAATGCGCGAAGAAGATGCACATAGCGACAACACCGCACCATACAATTATTTTATTACCTGCATATTCCCGGCGAGCCAACTGCACATTATGGATTACAACCGTGTGGTGAAAGACCTGGACGGAATGAACATTGCAGAGTTCCTGGAGTACCTCGATCAGGATTTTACAGTTTCAGAAATTGGTCCGGAACCCTATAAACCACAATGCCCGCACGATTTTGGAATGTACCTGGACGGAACATGGTACAGGCTGGAAGCATTGCCCGACAGTTTTACCGATACACCTATAGATGTGCTGGATGTAAGCATACTGCAGGAAAACATTTTATCGAAACTGCTGAACATAAATGACCCCCGCACAGATAAAAGGGTAGATTTTGTTGGTGGCATCCGCGGGCTGCACGAATTGCAGCAGCGTGTAGATAGTGGAGAAGCCGCAGCAGCTTTTGCCCTGTACCCAGTTAGCATACAACAACTTTTTGCCATAGCCGACAGCGGCGAGGTGATGCCACCCAAAAGCACATGGTTTGAACCCAAAGTGCGTGACGGTTTGGTGGTGTATAGATTTTAAACTCTAATGTTAATCTGAACTCATTAAAAACTGTTGCAAAGCATGCAACAGTTTTTTTATATTTATTATGCTATGAAACACTCTATTTATTTACTTCTTGCCTGCCAGCTGATAATAGGGCATCTTACTGCAAAAGATACACCCAAGGGCACAGTTACCCTGAAAGGAAAGATCACCAATCGCCTCTCAGACAGTATAAATGTAAAATACCTGTACGAGCCAGATATAACATACCCCTATAAAAAGTATTACTCAAAACTCGATGCGCAAGGGAATTTTTCAATAACCTTTCCTGTGGCAATGCCCTATACAAGTGTAACCATAGAGCACGGTGACCAGGGCACCGATATGATAGTAGAACCGGGGTATGATCTGGTAATGCAAGACAATGCACAAAATTTTGACAGCTCGCTTGTTTTTAGCGGTAAGGGTGCAGCTATACAAAATTTGCTGGCACATCATAGCCTGACATACGAGCCTATGGATGCTTACCAGCAAGAAGTAAACAAGATATACATACAGGAACCTGCCGAATTTGAAAAAAGCGTGCAGGACGCTGCTCAAAAACAGCTCAATTACCTGGAACAAAATAAAACCGGCCTTCCGCCATCCTTTGCAATGTATTGGAAAACATTTTACCAATACCAGAACTATTACAGCATGTTGGTGTACCCCACCTTTCACGAGATGAAAAAAAGGAAAAGCTATAGCATAAATATAGATAGCATTACCAAGGACGAATATACCGTGGTACAGCACGTGCCTGAAAAATTCAATGACGAGTGGCTGATGATGCCTATATACCATGTGTACATCAATACCTTTTACGATGCTCAGGTGCATGCTTGGGGTAAGGCACATTTTACAAAAGATACTACCGAACAGCTCACTGCAATTTCAATAAAACAGGCATATGCCCATATGCCCCCCAAATCAGCAGAGTTCAATACGGCCCATCATGTGGAAACCTATTCAAAATATTTGTCGCTTGCCGAGGTGGAACAAGAGGTAAAGGATTTTAAAACGCATTTCCCCAAGAGTGCTTATACCGCAGAGGTAGAAAGCAAGCTGAACTTAAAAAAGAAAATGAGCCCCGGTATGCCGGCAATAGATTTTGTTATTAATACCTCTGGTGGAAAAAAGATGAAACTGAGCGACCTGAAGGGTAAAGTAGTGTATGTCGATTTCTGGGCAAGCTGGTGCGTGCCTTGCGCAAAAGAAATGCCACCGGCAAAATTACTTCGCGAACATTTTAAAGATAAAAATGTTGCTTTCGTTTACGTGTCTATAGATGAGCAGGACGAGGCATGGAAAAAGGGCATGGAAAAACATGAACTGGCTGATGCAATTAATACACGTGTGCCAGGTGGCTTCCAGGCAGAAGAACTGAAACAGTATGGTATAAGTGGCATACCAGCTTACTTCATTGTAGATAAGAACGGCAACTTTGCAACTGATGAACAGATACGGCCAAGCGCTGGCGACAAGCTGGTGAAAATGATAGACAAATTGCTGGAATAGTTTTTATTCTTCCAGTTTAAAAACAAGCTAACAACAATTTTTATGGAATACAGGAGAATGGGGAAGTCTGGTTTGCAACTCAGTGTACTCAGTTACGGGTCATGGGTTACATTTGCCAACCAAAATAATGATCACATAGCCGATAGGCTCATGGGCATCGCTTACGATAACGGTATTAATTTTTTTGACAATGCCGAAGCCTATGAAGGCGGCAGGAGCGAGGAATTAATGGGCCGCGTACTGAAAGGAAAAAACTGGGACCGTACTACCTATGTTATATCCAGCAAAGCATTTTTTGGTATGAAAGGCAAAGACAACAAACCCAACCAAATGGGCTTGAGTCGTAAGCACCTTACCGAAGCCTGCCACCAGGCACTTGTAAGAATGCAAAGCGATTATCTGGATCTTTTCTTTTGCCATCGCCCCGATCCCAACACACCAATGGAAGAAATTGTGTGGACCATGAACATATTGCTGCAACAGGGCAAAATATTGTACTGGGGTACCAGCGAATGGAGTGCCGAAGAAATACAGGAAGCACATAAAGTGGCCAAAGAATTGCACCTTATAGGCCCTGCTATGGAGCAACCACAATATAACCTTTTTGAGCGCCAGAAAATGGAGCACGATTATTTACCCATTTTTAAAAACATGGGTATGGGTACTACCATCTGGAGTCCTTTAGCTTCGGGGTTGCTTACTGGCAAGTACAATAATGGTGTACCCGAAGGGTCGCGGTTGGCAATTGAAAAATATGGATGGCTTAAAGAAAGTGTGCTCACAGACGATAAATTGGATAAAGTACGCGAGCTCAGCAAAATAGCTGAAGAACTGAATACCCCATTGGCAACGCTTTCGCTTGCATGGTGCATCCATAACCCCAACGTTACTACAGCTATATTGGGCGCAACAAGAGATTCGCAACTCACCGAAAATTTAAAAGCGGTAGAACTCTACCCACTGCTGACACGGGAAATTATGGAAAAGATAGACCGCATAATGGTAAACAAACCAGTAATAGCCTAAGAAATAAGTAACACTATTATATGCCCTGTCGTTATATTTGCGACAGGGCATTTTGTAAAATAATGAAATCTAATATCCTCATACCGGCACTCTGTTCGTTTTTATTTCTGGGCTTTAGCAACATTGCAGCGCAAACAGCCTTCAGTACAACAAATGATAACCTTATTAAAAAGGCAGACTCTTTGAAACTGTTTTATTTTAAATCTACAGAACCAAACGGTGCCATCTACCAACTTCAGTTTTTTGATGTTTTCCCCAATAGCTTCACAGAGCTGTGCGCGTTGTACGGACGTGGCGAAAATACTAGCGCCCTTTTGTATTACGATGCCAAAAACCATATTGGCTTGTTCAATAAACTGTTTGTGGTAAATGATACTGCCTACTACAAAAAGATGGTACGTATTGCAATTGGCGGGCAGTGGGCGATAGACGCAGTGAGTTATTTCCAGGATGGTATGCACGATAGGGTTGTTTCAGATCCGGATTTAACTGTTTACGTACTCAAAGATTATTCAAATATTCTGATCAAAAATTTCTGGCACTTTTATTTCGATGGTCCGCATCCAGAAGCAAGCCTTGCTACTGAACTGCAAAAAATAAAAGACATCAATAGTAAGATGTATCGTATTATAATTACCTCGCAACAAAATGCTATAAACACAATAAATAATAACCACTAACTCGCAGCAATTATTACTCATATAGTGTAATAACCAAAAGAGAGGCAACCCAAACGGTTGCCTCTCTTTTTTATCAATACTCTATAAATATTACATATTGGCCGGGGTATAAACCACCTTGGCTTTGTTGATCAATATATCTTGCAATTGCTGGCCCACCATGTTGCGGGTTTGCATTTCCATCTGGCCTCTTTGTTGCATTTCCATCTGGGCAGCTGCTGCGCTAGCTGGTTTTGTCCATCTTTGGGTAGGGCTTATTATATAAACACCATCTTCTGATTTTATAGCTGGCGATACAGCATTCAGTTGCAGACCAGAGAAAAATGCATAACCTAAAACCGAAGGTACATAACCCAGGTTGGGTAGGTAAGTAGCAGAAAGGCTTGCTGAATCTGTATGCATTACTTGTTGGCCTGAGGTTTGAGCCGCAGCCTGAAGGCTGGTTACGCCTTTATATTTTGCTAGCAACTGGGTAGCTTTTTTATCATTTCTTACAATAGACTCTAACTGAGGGCGTATCTGGTCTGTTATCGCCATCAATCCTTTATCTTGTACGCTCAGCAGTTTAGCCACCACATAACGGCCATCTGATAAAGTGAACACAGTAGAAATATCACCTGGCTTAGCTTCATAGGTCCACCTTACAATTTCGCGGGCAGGGCCTAAACCTTGTACCTGGAAATCGTGGATCTTTATATTATCACCAACCCTTTTGTTCAGGTCTTGTTTTTTAGCAATGTCATCAAATGCTTTTGCGTTGGTATTATTACCTGCAAATTCAGTTGCTTTTGCGTAGGCTGCGTTTACAGTATTATCGCCTGCATAAAGTGGTTTGTCTATCGATGCTATTTTAACAGCCGGAGCTATATTTTTCTGATCCAGTATCTCTATATAGTGGTAACCGCTATAATTATCGTTTTCTACTTTTACTATTTTATGTTCGCCGGTTTTGCCATCAAAAATAAAATCACCAAATTCTTTAGATAATCCTGTTTTTTGTGCCAGCTGGAAGGAATATTCACCCCCTTGTTTTTTGCTGCCATCATCGTCTGAATATTTAAGAGCCAGTGCTTTAAAATCAGCGCCTGCTTTTACAGCTTCAGCAATGCTATCTACACGTTGCTTGGCTATACTATCAGGCAGTACATCTTTACCCTGTGCTTTTGTACGCACCAGTATGTGGCGGCATTTTACAGAATCGGGCTGGTCTTTCTTTTCTATAACTTTAGTAAGGCGGTACATGTTGTTCATAAAATACGGACCGAACACGGCACCTGCAGGCATATTTACTATAGAATCTTCGTAACCTTTAGTAGCAGCTTTTTTGTTCACCCATACAGGTGCATATTTATCTTCAGAGTTACGGTTCACTATGCTTTCATTATCTGTTGCAGCAGTGAAATCATTTTTTACTTGTGCCAGAGCTGTTACAGCACGGTCGGTATCCTCGTGAGATGGTTTGATATCGAATGATACATATTCTATAGTACGTGTAGGCTCATCTATTTTAAATCTTGCAGGATATTTTTTCATGTAAGCCTGCATGTCATCATCGGTTACAGGTACATCTTTATCTGCAATAGCAGTAAGCGGCACTTTTACATAACTGATGTTAGTCATAGTATTTGCATCTGCTTGCTGGCGGTCAAGTACAAATTTTGGTGTGTGCACACCATTAATGAACAGGTAGTTGAATTTTGTGATCCTGTTGTTGTGCAGCACATAAGATTTTACAGTTTCCCATTGTTCACGTGCTTTACCTGTAGGGTCATATTGATCAGCTTGTTTTTCAAAAGCCTGTACACGCTGAGGATCGAACTGGCCGGTTTCCGGATTAGCAAAAATAGGCTGGCCTTGCAGTTGAAATTGCTGAACCATAGGGTCAGCATTAGGGCTGTACAATATTTCGCGTTCTTCTTCCTTAGTAGTTGTCAATCCTAATTTATCGCACTGTTCGCCCGATAGTTTTTCATAGATCATTAGCTTCAGGGCTTCCTCATTCATTTGGGCACGTGTAGCATCATCAAGCGTATGTGTTTTACTATACATAGTGTAGAGTACTTCAAACTCTTTCATTCTCAGCGAATATTCCCTGGTATCTATTTTGTCACCATTGATCTTTACAACACTAGTGTTGTGACCGAACAAATCGCCAAACCTGCCACTCGCAGCATCCATGAGTATAAAGCCGAGCAGCGCCACCACTATGACACCTGCCGCCACTTTACCGTACTTATTTCTTATTTTTTGAATTACAGCCATAACGGTTGTTTATATTTATTGTAAGGACGGCAAATTTATACGAAAAATTGAGATTATAAACTAATTGTATCAAATAGTTTATTTGTTATTAAATATTTCGGTACTATCCTCCCATTTAATACTCCATATTTGATATTTTCTGCAACATCCTTATCTGTACCATTATATATACGGCAACAATAGTCCGTTTTTAACTTAACCCTAATCGGTTCTTCTATACCATATAATATGTGGTCCTGATTTCGTGGTACTTTTTTTATTACACTATATATAACGAGTATTTCTCAGCGATTAATTATCCTATTAATATTTGCAAGTTTTTAATAACCATTGCGTTATACACTTAGCGTATGTATAGCGTGTGGATAACTGTGTATAATGGCACTTTAAAAAAGGATAAGATTTTTGTTTCCGGCTTAAAATATTTTTACCCTTTTTGAACTAGACTTTTTACACCACCTGCTACGATATCAACATCCAACTAATTACTCACAGCTTTTTTAATCCACTATCCACATTTTCATGTTAGAACCGCTGTTTAAAGCTGTTTGATATGTGTATAGAGTATTAATAACTTTCCGTAAACCTTTAAAGTGCTAATTTGCAATGTGGGAAACTTATTTTAATCCCCATATTAACAGCCCTAATTAATAATAATATTTTTTTAAAAAACTTTAACTATAGTTATTATGACTGTGGATAACGCTCTCGCCCAGGTTGAAACAAATGGTTTCGTTGATGTTCTCGTTGATCCTTCTCTCGATTTGTTTGAGGAGATTCGTAAATTGAAGAAAGAGAAGAATGCAGTTATACTTGCACATTACTACCAGGAACCAGATATACAAGATATTGCAGACTATATTGGTGATAGTTTGGGGCTTGCACAAAACGCTGCTGGTACAGAGGCCGATATGATTGTTTTTGCTGGCGTTCACTTTATGGCTGAAACAGCTAAAATATTAAACCCTTCAAAAAAGGTTATTCTGCCAGACCTTAAAGCAGGATGCTCATTAAGCGATAGTTGTCCTCCTCCGCTCTTCAAAGCATTTAAAGATAAACATCCAGATCATCTTGTCATATCATACATCAACTGTTCATCTGGCATTAAAGCATTAAGCGATATTATTTGCACCTCATCTAATGCACAGCAAATAGTAGAAAGCTTACCAGTGGATCAGAAGATAATTTTCGCACCAGATAAAAATCTGGGTGGGTACATTAACAAGAAAACAGGAAGAAGTATGTTGTTGTGGAATGGTGCATGTATGGTGCATGAATTATTTTCGCTCGAGAAAATAACCAGGCTAAAACTGCGTCATCCTGAAGCTAAATTATTAGCACATCCTGAATGTGAAGAGCCCATTTTACGCATTGCTGATTTTATAGGTTCTACAACGCAAATATTAAAGTATAGCCAGGCAGATACTGCAAGTACTTATATTGTAGCAACAGAAACCGGTATTTTACACCAAATGCAAAAAAATGCACCCAATAAAACTTTTATAGCTGCACCACCAGATAATGCATGTGCGTGCAATGACTGTCCACATATGAAACTTAATACACTTGAAAAGATCTATTTGGCAATGAAATATGAATTGCCGGAAATAAAAATGGATGAAAACATACGGCTGGCAGCTAAAAAGCCAATAGATCGTATGTTAAAATTGAGCAGGCAGTTCGGGCTGGTATAGCTTTACCCACAAAAAAAGATTTTTTATTCACATTATTAGGACTAAATTTGTTTTTAGTCGTCTTTATCTTTATTAATCTATCTGAAAACTTAAAAAAGTATTATGAAGAAATTTTTTTTACTCAACCTGTTGCTTACTTCGCTGGTAGCCGGTTTATCTTTTAATGCAAATGCGCAGTTTGCGCAACAAAATTTTGGAGGGCACTTTATTGTAAACTCTCCTGCAAGTCAAAGTGGACCTAAAACGTTTACTTATTCTTCAAACCCTGTAGTTACAGCTTTTTGGGGTGGTGCTTTGGGCAGTCATTATCACGTGCCGGTAGCAAATATCACTGATTCTTTGGTGAGCGGTAAACTTAGCCCTGCAGACTCCGCGAAGATTTCAGGTAAGTGGGCGCTTATCTTCAGAGGTCAGTATTTCTTTAGCGATAAAGCATACTATTGCTGGTTGGCACATGCTCAGGGCGTTATTATAGTAAACAATGTACCAGGTGCAGATCCAATAAACATGGCTGCTAACACATCTAATAACTATTCTACATTGATCAATATTCCCGTGATTATGATCTCTAACACAGATGGTCTTGCATTGAATAATAATTTATATGCAGGTGGTGTTGATACTATCTCAATATCTCCATGGGGTTTTGGTTTAGCTGATGACCTTGCAATGCTTTCAGGTAGTACTCCTGTATCAGCATATGGTGCAATACCTTTGGCGCATGTAACCGGTGCAAATGGTTTGGTATCTCAGTATAATATGTTCAATATTGGTACTGTAGCTAATATAGGTACTAATGCAGAATCTAACGTTGTTATCCATAACGATCTTTATTTTACTCCTACAGGTGGGGCTAAAAGCCAACTGCGTGCCGATACATTGAATGTTGGTTCAATACTTGTCAGCGATTCATTGAAGAATAGGTTTAATGATAGCATCTACCATCCGGTTGCAACACAAAAAGGTCGTTACGATATGAATAGCTATGTATCTTTTGGTGCTACAGATCTTGATCCAAACGATGATACACTAAAAACATATTCATATATCACTGACTCTGTGTTCTGTATGGGTCGCTGGGATCCAGTAGCAAGCGCACCAATGATAGGTGGTGAAACTGGTGGTGGAAGTACAACTAATTACATATACGGTCCTTTATTCTTCCTTAAAGATGGTCCTTACCGCGCTGCCCAGGTTCAGTTGGCTATATTAGATAATGATACAACAAACTTCAGCAGACATAATCTTACGTTGGATGGTGCACTGTTGATTTCTATGTTTAAATGGGTAGATGGTTCAAATAGTCAGGCACAAGATGGTATTATACAGGGTGCAGAACTTACCAAAATAGGTACAGCTTCTAAAACTTTCACTGCAAACGATTCTAATTATAAGTTTTTCACTGTACCTATTAACGATCCTGCTGGTGATATAGGTACCACAGCATATACAGAGCCTAATAGCACTTATTTCTTTGCTGTTGACATGCCGTCTGGTTTCTCTTTGGTATCTGATGATCGTACTAACTATTGGGGACGCTTGGTTGCATCTGAATTAACTGATACATTGCATTTCTTTGGAGGTGAATTCCAGAGCACATCTGATGCCTTTACAGGTGCAGTATCTCAGGGTCTCGATATGATTCCTTTCGTTACTTCTACTACTGATCCTACACAAGTTAGCATTAGGGATTTTGATGCATTAACTCCTGCTATGGCGTTCTATACTTCAAAAAATCATCAGAATTCAGTTCAGAATGTTGCTGTCGTTCCTTCTCATTTCTCAGTTTATCCTAATCCTGCTGTAGGTACAGATATTCATGTTAAATTGGATCTGCCAACACGTGCTTCTAAAGTTTACTTCAATATTATGAACGCTGTAGGTCGCGGCATGATGTGGGATAACAGGAGCAATCTTCAGAATGAAGATATCGCTTTCTCTACTTCTAATCTGCCAGCCGGACAGTATTACATGTTCGTAATTGCTGATGGTGTTACAATGTCAAAACCATTTACAGTTTTGTCTAAATAAGAAATAACCAATAGTATTTGAAAAGCCATCCAGCACTCTGGATGGCTTTTTTATTTTAGAAATAGTAGTGTATCGAACAAGTTGATAAAGAAAGCGATTGGTTTTATTATTAATGCCATTAGTTTTTGTACTAATTATTATAGTATTGGAATGCTATTAACGTGAGGTATTTGAGATCTAATCCATAAATCTGTTTAAAAACTAAAGGAGGGGGCAGCTAAAGTGCAATTAAATGTTCTTTTCTTTTGCGTGGTAGAATTAACAGAACTATTCCTGTCTGGTTAATATTGCAGTATGTCCAATACTGTTCTTAAGTTATTTAAATAGAAGGGGAAAAATTAGATTCTGGCTATAACCTTAGCCGAAATTAGAAGTTAAGAATGTTTCACGTGGAACATTATAAATGGTATCCTATACCTAAATCAATGCCAAGCTGAGTGCAGTGGTTCTCGTCTTTTGGAGTAAAATGAATGGTTTCATTCAACTCTATCTTTGTACTTATCTTATAAGATAAGCCCTGCATCATATAAAAAGGAATAAAAGCAGGATTTGATGATGGCGTTTGTTGTAAACCGTCTGTTTTATTTATTACTCTATATCCAAAGCTATAATAACAGCCGGCACCAATAGAAGGCACCAGTTTTTTATCAGCATGGCCCATATAGTAACGAATAGCAAATGGGATATTAGTTGCAATAGGTTGGGTACGAGATATATAGTAACCTGGTGTTACCCTAACTACAGGAGTAGTAAAATGATCTGCAGAGAATTGTATTCCACTTTCCATCGAAAGATGCCTGTTGATATACCTGCGGAGATATAAGCCATTGGTATAGCAAGTAGAACAAGGTATTGATTTGAAGTAATTGGTCTTAGATGTATTTACACCTGTTGTGAACCCAATTGTTAATAGCTTCTTAGGTTTATGCCATGTTGTTTGTGCTAATGCTGCTGGTGCATGCATTGAGAGTAAACAAAATGAAGTGATGACAAACCTTTTCACAAAAATGTCTTTTTATTTTAACGTAAAATTGTTTAAATTATTGCTAAGGTACAATATAATTTCACTTTCTTCCTCTCTGTTGTGGTGTATTGCGTTTATATAGGGGTATTGATGGTTAATCACTATTTCATCCTACCTTTGCCGTTATGTTTTTAAAGTACGATGTAATTGTAGTTGGCGCTGGCCATGCTGGCTGCGAAGCTGCTGCTGCTGCTGCAAACATGGGCAGTAAGGTACTGCTCGTAACTATGAATATGCAGACCATTGCACAAATGAGTTGCAACCCAGCAATGGGTGGTATAGCTAAAGGTCAGATTGTAAGAGAAATAGATGCGCTTGGGGGTTATAGTGGTATAGTGAGCGATAAGAGCATGATACAGTTCAGGATGCTGAACAAGAGTAAGGGTCCTGGAATGTGGAGCCCTCGTACCCAAAACGATCGTGTGCTGTTTGCTAACACCTGGAGGGAAATGCTGGAACAGACACCTAACATAGATTTCTGGCAAGATACCGTTAACGGACTAATTGTTTCACGTGGAACAATTGAAGGTGTAGTAACAGGAATGGGGCATAGTATATACGCTAAATCGGTGGTGCTTACCAATGGTACGTTTCTAAACGGGGTAATACACATTGGCGAAAAGCAATTTGGAGGTGGCAGAATGGGGGAGAAAGGGGCAACTGGTATTACCGAACAACTGGTTAGTCTGGGTTTTGATAGCGCCCGCCTCAAAACAGGCACGCCCCCGCGTATAGATGGCCGGAGTCTCGATTATACCAAAATGGAAGTACAGGATGGTGATGAAGAGATAGTAGGCTTTTCTTACCTGCCTATACAACGAATACAACCTAAACAACAACGCTGCTGCTGGATAACCTATACCAGCCAGGAAGTACACGATATACTAAAGACAGGGTTTGAGAAATCGCCCATGTACCAGGGCAGGATCAAAGGAAGTGGTCCCCGGTATTGCCCCAGCATAGAAGATAAGGTTACCCGTTTTGCAGAGAAAGACCGTCACCAGCTATTTGTAGAGCCTGAAGGTTGGAATACAGTGGAGATATACGTAAACGGTTTCAGCACGTCGTTGCCCGAAGAGGTACAATACAAAGCATTAAGCAGTGTACCCGGTTTTGAAAAATGTAAGTTCTTCCGTCCCGGTTATGCTATTGAATACGATTACTTTCCACCAACACAGCTTACCTATACGCTTGAAACCAAATTGGTGAATAACCTTTTCTTTGCCGGACAAATAAATGGCACAACAGGTTATGAAGAAGCTGCTTGCCAGGGGCTAATGGCCGGTATAAACGCGCATCGCAAAGCTAAAGAACTGGAACCCGTAAGCCTGGGCAGAAATGAAGCTTACATAGGAGTACTCATAGACGACCTTATAAATAAAGGCACAGACGAACCATACCGTATGTTCACCTCTCGTGCTGAGTTCAGAACATTGCTCAGGCAAGATAATGCAGACCTGCGCCTTACAGAACTGGGCCACAGCATTGGGCTTGCCAGCGATGAAAGACTGGCATTGATGCAAGCCAAACGCGGAAAGGTTGAAAACCTGAAAAATAAACTCGCTTCTTTCTCTGTGGAGCCTGCACAAGCCAACGGGTTTTTGCAGGAAAACAATTCATCGGCACTGGTAGAGCGCACCAGGGCAATAAAATTGTTACTGCGGCCAGGCATAGGTATTAAGGAGATGGCCGCCGCCATACCGACACTTGCTGCTGAAATGGATGAACCGGATATGTTGGTGGTAGAGCAGGCCGAGATACAGGTGAAGTATGATGTGTATATTGAAAAAGAAAAGGAATTGGTGAAAAAGATGGAAGGGTTGGAAAGCCTTATGATACCGGAAACCTTCAATTATGAAAAGTTGCACGCCATATCTACCGAAGCGCGACAGAAGCTGGCAAAGATAAAACCACGTACCTTAGGCCAGGCAAGTCGCATAAGTGGGGTAAACCCCAGCGATGTGCAAATACTTATGGTGTACATGGGTAGGTAGGGATTTTTGCAAATTATATGTTTGACTGGTCAATTAACAAGTTTACACGCAATTTGTAGTATAAACCTGATTAGAGTATATTAACCCTGTATGGAAATACAAGCAGCAATTCATCACTACTGCAACTATAGCGAACGTTGCCATAAAGATGTACGCAATAAACTTTACGAGCTGGGATGTACTACCCCGGAAGTGGAACAACACATTGCTACCCTTATAGAAGTTGGATTGCTCAATGAAGAACGATATGCCAAAGCATTTGCACGGGGCAAATTCAGGATGCTGCAATGGGGTAAGGTAAAGATCATAAACCAGTTAAAATCTCATGGTATTTCACCTTACTGCATTAAGAAGGCCCTGAAAGAAATAGATGATGATGCCTACATTGCCACGATGCAAAAACTCGCTGTTGCTAAAACACTGAGTTTAAAGAAGGTAAACAGCAAAACAGCAAAAAAAGCCAAACTATATACCTACCTGCTGCAGAAAGGTTATGAGCGAGATGTAGTAATGGACCTGGTTAACAAATTGATAAATACGTGAATGCTGGAAGTTCGTTTGTTTATTTAGTATATTTACAATACTAACAGCATTACATATGGTGCAACAGGTAACCGAAGGGGTAAGCATAACGGTAGAAACCTACTACCAGCCGGCCCAAAGCAACCCGCTCAGCTCAGAATATCTTTTTGCTTACCGCATTACAATAGAGAATCTGGGCACAATGCCTGTAAAGTTACTCAGCCGACATTGGTATATCACAGACAGCAATGGCTCTCATCGCGAGGTGGAAGGTGAGGGTGTAATAGGCCAGCAACCGGTAATAGATCCCGGTGAAAGCTACCAGTACGTATCGGCAGTAAACCTGCGCAGCGAAATGGGCAAAATGTATGGCACCTATAAAATGGAGAATCTGTACAATAAAAAGCTGTTAATAGTGGGCATACCGGAATTCCAACTAATAGCACCATTTAAAATGAATTAATCACTCATGTTTTAAATAAATAAAGTGTGATTGGTGCTAGCCCGCCTTCACACTTTATTTGTTTATAAAGCTTTCCGTCTATTATTTCTAATGCTCCCACTACTTTGTGGATAAACAAGAATATTTTGTTAATAAAAGCAAACAGTCGTAATTTTCCACTTATACACAAACGTATTTTAATTTTAGTACGTCTTGTAAACTAAGTTCTCTATCGTTACAAATAATGACTCTATGAAAAAAGTATTACTATCGCTATTGGTTATTGTTTTTTCCTTGGGCGCAGCACATGCCCAGCCGGCTGGTTGGCTGTACGAAAAGCCATTTGCGGTAACCAACAGCAGCCCTCAGCTCATTCTTAATTACACCATGGCGGTAACTGTAAATACACAAGCGCTCATCAGTGCCCATAAAATGCAGGACAGTGGCCAGGATATTCGTTTTGGTACGCCATGTGATGGTACCAGGATGTTCAATTATTTTATTGACTCCGGCATTAACACTGCAACAACTTTGATTTATGTAACTATTGATAGTTTAAAACCAAACAGCACACGCACTATCTATATGTTCTATGGTAACCCTGATACTACTGCGGCATCTAATTATAGCGCGCTAGATGGGCCATATACAATGTTTAATGGTCAGGATTATAGTTCATACTCCACCTTTATAAACAATACTTGTTGTGGTGCACATACCGATACAACGCAAACAGGTGTTTATTTTCAGCCAAATAAGAAATTGTTAGTTACTGCATTAGGTGCTTTTTCACCATTCGGAATATTTACTCAAACTATAATGCAGTTGTCACAGTATGACCCTATAACTTTAAGTGGAGCTGTGGTTGCGAACAAAGCAATGGGGACTTTTGGTTCAACCACCTGGACATTTGTTGATCTGGCCAAGCCTATTCTCCTCAATCCGGATTCAACATATGGTGTATCTATCGCGTTAGATGATGACTTCAACGATTATTATGGAGGAACTACTTCTATTCCGCCAACATCATCGCAAGTTTCCGTGTTGGGATATGTAAATAACTCTTTTTTTATTACGCCTACAGCAGTAACAGCTCCATTTGCAAATCCATCATCTTCTATAGCAGGCTATACAGATATTAAATACTACCTGCAACCCGTTCCTAACAGTTATGTTACGTACATACCGGATACACAGATCAACGGCAGTGCGTATATAGATCCTGTAAACAAACTGGTATGCCCTGGCACCAATACAACATTTACCTCAATAGCCAGCGGTCAGGCCACCACGTACCAGTGGCAGGTAAACAACGGCAACAGCTGGGTAAACCTGAGCAGCAACAGCTTGTACACAGGCGTTAACCAGTCTGTTCTTACCATAAGCGGTGCCACCGCAGCGCAGAACGGTTATCAGTACCGTGCCTATATGACCAGTACCTGCGGTACGGGTTACAGCAACCCGGCCACACTAAGCATCAACACCTCACCAGCGGTAACCCCGGTGGCCAATATAACAGGTCCTAACCCTGCCTGCCAGTACACCAATGCTACCTATACAGTAGTAACCAATGTGCAAAGCCCAACATATGCATGGTATAAATACCCAAGTGCGGTAAACCCTGTATCTACAGCAAGTCAATATGGCTTTGTACCTAACCCGGGCGACCAGGTATATGCAGTAGTAACAACGCCCAACAATGCAGCTATAGCGTGCTATACGGTACCGGTAGCAGTGAGCAACCAGGTAAGCCCGGTCGTAGGCAGCAATTTCACGCCATACGATTCAGTAGCAGCCAGCAGCAACAATGGTTGCTCAGGCGTAATAGTTGACTATACGGGTTATGGTAATGTATATGGGGGATCGTACCAATGGTATGTGAACAGCCAACCGGTAGCCGGTGCTACAGCCAGCACGTATTCATATGCACCCAACAATGGCGACCTGGTAACAGAAGTAGTGAACACACCAGCTAACGGTTGCTACAATACCACCAACGTAACCAGCCAGCCGGTAGTAGCCACCACCCAGTATGGAGTTACGCCAACCATCCAGCTGAGCGCCCCGAAGACAGCAATAGACGACCAGGTAGTAACGGTAACAGCCAACATCAGCAACTATGGCGGCGGTAACTACACTATATATTGGGCAAATGCCAGCACCTATATAGACACTACACATAATGTCAACTACATTAACTTTAAAAAGAGCCCGCGTCCAACTATAGATTATATATCAGCCCGCATAGTACCTGTTACACCATATAACGGTACCTGCTACAACGCAGTAACAACGGCAACCCCGCTGGAGATAGACTTTACGCCGTATAACGAAGGAGTAGGCAATGTAGCTAATAACAATGGTATCAGTGTTTATCCCAATCCGTTTACGAGCAAAGTAAGTGTGAATGGCTTAAAGGCTGGAGACAAGTTGGTTGTATATGATATGGCAGGCCGTAGCGTAAGCGCAGTATATGAAGCCACAGGTACAACTGGCGAGTACATGCTGAGCGACCTTGCAGCTGGCCACTACATACTGCGTGTTACCGATGGAGATGGTACAACCAAGGCAAACCTGCCGGTAAGCAAACTCTAAGAAACGATCGAAGCGGGGCTACCCCACTTCATACTATACATAACTAACCAACAGTCCCGCACACCCTGCGGGATTGTTTTATTAATGAAATGTCAGACCGGTCTTAATTTCCAGGCTCGGCAACACTACAGAAAAGACACTGAAAAGCATTTATATATAAGTAGCTGAATATAAAACAGATTTTTCCTCATACACAGTATTGTACAAATAGCAAAAATCATACTGTTGTCAAAAAAAAGTTAATAGTTTTAAAAAAAATCTGTACATTTCGTTTTACAGTAACCGCATAGCGGCTGCTGTGGCATTTTTATAAGCAGAAAACAATCCCGGGTATGAAAAAAAACTTACTTTTTTCCTTTATCATGGTGTGCCTCAGCGCCATAACCTATGCACAACCTGCAGGCTGGCTGTACGAAAAGCCATTTGCCGTAACCAATAGTAGTCCCCAGCTCATTCTTAATTACACCATGGCGGTAACTGTAAATACACAGGCACTCATCAGTGCCCATAAAATGCAGGACAGTGGCCAGGACATTCGGTTCGGTACACCTTGCAATGGCCTCAAAATGTTCAGTTATTTTATAGACTCCGGCATTAATACTGCTACAACGTTGATATACGTTCGCATAGATAGCCTGAAACCAAACAGCACACGTACCATTTACATGTTCTACGGTAATCCTGATACAACAGCAGCTTCAGGCTACGGAGCGTTAGATGGTCCATATACCATGTTTAATGGACAAGCCATGAGTAGTATAGGATCTTATACCTATTATTTTTCTATCCCAACAACAGATACTGAGCAAACAGGAGTTTACTTCAAACCTAACCAACAATTAATAGTTACAGCATTAGGTACCTATCAATTTAACGGAGGAGCAAATCTGCTTTTGCAGCTTTCTTCCTACGATGCTAGTTTAAGTGGCAAAGTCATTGCTAATCAACCGCTTTCTTCAGCGTCATATCAAAACTGGTCGTTTGTAAATTTACCTTCCCCTGTTGTTATCGATCCGTCAAACAATAAGACGTTTGCTGTCAGCACAGCTATAGGCGGCAACACGTATCTCTATTATTATTCTGCTAGCTCTTCTATGCCGCTGTCTTCATCGCAAGTGACTATCTTAGGAGGGGCTGATAATGGTTTGTTCTCAACACCTCCTATTGCTACTACAGCACCTCCCGTTTATATAGCACCTTATACCGAAGGCTTTGGCGATATTATGTATTATCTAACTCCCGTTCAGAACAGTTATGTTACGTACATACCGGATACCCAGATCAATGGTAGTGCGTATATAGATCCTGTAAACAAGCTGGTATGCCCTGGCACCAATACAACATTTACCTCAATAGCCAGTGGGCAGGCCACCACGTACCAGTGGCAGGTAAACAATGGCAATAGCTGGGTCAACCTGAGCAGCAACAGCTTGTACACAGGCGTTAACCAGTCTGTTCTTACCATAAGCGGTGCCACCGCAGCGCAGAACGGTTATCAGTACCGTGCCTATATGACCAGTACCTGCGGTACGGGTTACAGCAACCCGGCCACACTAAGCATCAACACCTCACCAGCGGTAACCCCGGTGGCCAATATAACAGGTCCTAACCCTGCCTGCCAGTACACCAATGCTACCTATACAGTAGTAACCAATGTGCAAAGCCCAACATATGCATGGTATAAATACCCAAGTGCGGTAAACCCTGTATCTACAGCAAGTCAATATGGCTTTGTACCTAACCCGGGCGACCAGGTATATGCAGTAGTAACAACGCCCAACAATGCAGCTATAGCGTGCTATACGGTACCGGTAGCAGTGAGCAACCAGGTAAGCCCGGTCGTAGGCAGCAATTTCACGCCATACGATTCAGTAGCAGCCAGCAGCAACAATGGTTGCTCAGGCGTAATAGTTGACTATACGGGTTATGGTAATGTATATGGGGGATCGTACCAATGGTATGTGAACAGCCAACCGGTAGCCGGTGCTACAGCCAGCACGTATTCATATGCACCCAACAATGGCGACCTGGTAACAGAAGTAGTGAACACACCAGCTAACGGTTGCTACAATACCACCAACGTAACCAGCCAGCCGGTAGTAGCCACCACCCAGTATGGAGTTACGCCAACCATCCAGCTGAGCGCCCCGAAGACAGCAATAGACGACCAGGTAGTAACGGTAACAGCCAACATCAGCAACTATGGCGGCGGTAACTACACTATATATTGGGCAAATGCCAGCACCTATATAGACACTACACATAATGTCAACTACATTAACTTTAAAAAGAGCCCGCGTCCAACTATAGATTATATATCAGCCCGCATAGTACCTGTTACACCATATAACGGTACCTGCTACAACGCAGTAACAACGGCAACCCCGCTGGAGATAGACTTTACGCCGTATAACGAAGGAGTAGGCAATGTAGCTAATAACAATGGTATCAGTGTTTATCCCAATCCGTTTACGAGCAAAGTAAGTGTGAATGGCTTAAAGGCTGGAGACAAGTTGGTTGTATATGATATGGCAGGCCGTAGCGTAAGCGCAGTATATGAAGCCACAGGTACAACTGGCGAGTACATGCTGAGCGACCTTGCAGCTGGCCACTACATACTGCGTGTTACCGATGGAGATGGTACAACCAAGGCAAAC
>JABDEZ010000011.1:0-4472 GCA_013286835.1 Bacteroidota bacterium | reverse complement strand
CCACAGGTACAACTGGCGAGTACATGCTGAGCGACCTTGCAGCTGGCCACTACATACTGCGTGTTACCGATGGAGATGGTACAACCAAGGCAAACTTGCCGGTAAGCAAACTCTAAGAAAGAAACCAAAGCGGGGGCTTACCCCACTTCATACTATACATAACTAACCAACAGTCCCGCACACCCTGCGGGACTGTTTTATTAATATTTGTTATGCTGTTTCTCAATTGCAACACCTAATTTTGAATTAATAATATATTAACTTATTTATTAAAACGGAGCAACAAATATTTTACGTACCTTTGCGCGCTATTTGGCAGGCCCGTCCCTTTTTTCTCCTGGACAGGATGGGCTTTTTTTTAACAGGGATAATAAAATTACATCATCGTTAAGATGATGAGAGGGCTTTAATCATGGACATCCGCAATATTGCGATCATTGCGCACGTAGATCACGGGAAGACTACCCTGGTAGATAAAATACTGCACACCACTAACGTTTTCCGCGACAACCAGGAAACTGGTGAACTTATCATGGACAGTAACGACCTGGAGCGTGAACGTGGTATCACCATTCTTGCAAAGAACGTTTCTGTAACTTATAAAGACGTTAAGATAAACGTTATTGATACTCCTGGTCACGCCGACTTTGGCGGTGAAGTGGAGCGTGTATTGAAAATGGCCGATGGTGTGTTGCTGCTGGTAGATGCCTTTGAAGGTCCAATGCCGCAAACACGTTTCGTTTTGCAGAAGGCTTTGCAGCTTAATCTGAAACCTATCGTGGTCATCAACAAGGTGGACAAACCTAATTGCCGCCCCGATGAAGTACACGATGCGGTATTCGAACTGTTCTTCCAGCTGGATGCTACCGAGGAACAACTGAACTTTACTACCATATATGGTTCTTCTAAACAAGGCTGGTTCAATACTTCATTGACCCCTACAGAAGATATTACTGTATTGCTGGATACTATACTTGCTGTTGTGCCACCGCCAACGGTTAATGATGGCCCTTTGCAAATGCAGATCACTTCACTCGATTACTCTTCTTTCCTGGGCCGTATAGCTATAGGTAAAGTAACCCGTGGTGTGGTGAAAGAAGGTATGGCTGTAATGCTGTGCAAAGTAGATGGTACCATGGTGCGTAGCCGTATCAAGGAACTTTACGTGTTCGTTGATATGGGTAAGAAACGTGTGACTGAAGTACAGTGTGGAGATATTTGTGCCTTAGTTGGTATTGAAGGTTTCCAGATAGGTGAAACAGTTGCAGATGCCGAGAACCCGGAAGCATTAGAGATCATCCCTATAGATGAGCCTACAATGAACATGCAGTTCTCTATCAACAACTCCCCTTTCTTTGGTAAAGAAGGTAAGTTTGTAACCAGCCGTCACATACGCGACAGGTTGATGAAAGAACTTGAAAAGAACCTGGCACTGCGTGTAAGTGAAACTGACGATGCTGATAAATTCCTGGTATATGGTCGTGGTATCTTGCACCTGAGCGTTTTGGTGGAAACCATGCGCCGCGAAGGATATGAACTTACTGTTGGCCAGCCACAGGTACTTACAAAAGAAATTAATGGCCGCAAGAACGAGCCTTATGAAGTACTGGTTGTTGACGTACCTGCTGAATTCAGCGGTAAAGTTATAGACCTGGTTACTCAGAAGAAGGGTGAAATGCACATCATGGAAACTAAGGGTATGATGCAGCACCTGGAATTTGAAATTCCATCGCGCGGTCTTATTGGCCTGCGTTCGCAAATGTTGACCGGTACTGCAGGTGAAGCTGTAATGGCGCACCGCTTTAGCGAATACAAACCATGGAAAGGCTTTATCCCTGGTCGTAGCAATGGTGTATTGCTGGCTAAAACTCCAGGTAAAGCAACCGGTTATTCAATTGATAAACTACAGGATAGGGGTGCATTCTTTATAGATCCGGGACAGGAACTGTACGAAGGTCAGATAATTGGTGAGCACATTAAGCCAGGAGATTTGGTGGTGAATGTGGCCGAAACCAAGAAATTAACCAATATGCGTTCAAGCGGTACTGATGATTCTGTACGCATCACACCAAAAATACAGATGACGCTGGAAGAGTGTATGGAGTACATACAGCAAGACGAGTGTATAGAAGTAACACCATTGAACATACGTTTAAGGAAGATTATGCTGGAGGAAGAAGACCGTAAAAAGTTCTCTAAATCAATGAAGTCAGAAGCATAAGAATATAGTTATTTTATATTAAAGCCCTGAAGATATTAGCGATAATCTTCAGGGCTTTTTTATAGCATATTATTTTCAAAAAAAAAAACCATTTTATTAAGACATTACGGCAATCTTTTGTTAATATTGTTGGTAACTATTTAGGTTGGGGGTATGGCGTATTGTCATATTCCTGTCTTCTTATCTAATAATATGATACCGGCACCAACCCTAATGCGTTTACAACAGTCTATATTAACAGTCAATAACAGTCTATTAAGTTAAATGAGGATAGCCTATATGAAACAGCTGTACAACCGAATGTTTGAGCCTATAAAAAATGTGTGCCGTAAGAGTGTGGGAAAGGGTGTGATACTGGCAGTAGCAGCACTTTTTTCATCCCAGCAGGGATGGGCACAAACGCCAACTGTAAGCCTGGCCGGGCCTGCATGTGCTCCTGGTACTTTAACCTTGACAAGCAGCATAAACCCCGGGCAGATCACATGGCAGCTGGGTGGTGTTACACAAAGTACTGTAAACGGCACTTGGGGTGCCACGGGCACAACCATTGCAGGTGGTAATGGTGCCGGTAATGGACTCAACCAGTTAAGTGGGCCAGTGGGTTTCTTTCAAGATGCCGCAGGTAATACATATATTACTGATCAAGTGAATGACCGCATTATTAAATTTGCCGCAGGTTCTACATCTGCATCTTCAGGTGTGGTAGTAGCAGGTACCGGTGTACCAGGCAGCAGTGCTGCAACACTGAATAACCCCAGTGGCGTAGTGGTTGATGCTACAGGTAATATATATGTAGCCGATCAAAACAACCAACGTATTCAGAAGTTTCCTTCAGGTTCTACATCAGGTACTGCGGCAACTACAATAGCCGGTACGGGTATTGCAGGTAGCGGACTTTCTCAGCTTAGTTCACCAACCTCGCTTGCTTTAGATGCTTCAGGAAATGTCTATGTTTCAGATTATTTCAACTATAGAGTCATCGAGTTTGCTTCAGGTTCCACATCAGGTACCAATGGTACCGTTGTAGCAGGTGGTAATGGTAATGGTGCAGCAGCAAACCAGCTTGCAGGTTCGTATGGTATTTGTTTTGATGCAGCTGGGAATTTGTATGTGGCAGACCCTAATAATAACAGGGTGCAGAAGTTTCCATCTGGTTCTTCATCAGCTACGTCAGCTACAACAGTGGCTGGTGGTAATGGCGCAGGTACGGCAGCAAACCAATTGAATTTTCCGGCTGCTGTTTATATGGATGGCTTAGGTAATTTATATGTGGCCGATTATAATAATAACAGGGTACAGCAATGGCCTACAGCTTCTATTACCGGTACAACTGTAGCTGGTTCTTCCGTAGGTACATCTGGCAGTACTGCCGCTTTGCTTAATCATCCGGTATTTGTGAGCCTTGACGGCAATGGTAACTTGTTCGTATCAGACAATAACAATAACAGGATACAGGAATTCGTTCCTAATACATTACTTACATTCAATGCATTAACCCCCGGCAGTTATTCTGCAATAGTAAAAACTTTCACAGGCGCTTCAGCTATTGCAACTTATGTAATCCCGGGAGCCCCAACAGTAACAGGTCCTTCAAACCAAACAGTTTATACAAATGCTAATGCCGTATTTACAGCTACTGCAACAGGTGGTGGTGTTATCACATACCAATGGCAGGTAAGTACTAATAGTGGTCTTTTATATACTAATATTACCAATGGCGCTCCTTACGCTGGTGCCACCACAAATACACTTACTGTATACGGTGTTACAGCAGCTATGAATAATTACTTGTATCGTGTTATAGCAACCAACAGCACTTGCGCTTTGGCAACAACAGGCAGTGCTGCTACTCTTACTGTCTTATCACTTACTCCGGTTGTTAATCTTACAGGTCCATCATGCGCAACAGGTACACTTACACTTACCAGCAGCATACAGCCGGCTACTATAGTATGGCAGTTAAATGGTGTTACTCAATCAACAGTTAAAGCAACTTGGGGTGCAAACGCTACAACTGTTGCTGGTGGTAATGGTGCAGGTACTGGTCTTAACCAATTAAACGGGCCTAACTCTTTATATCGTGACGGATCTGGCAACATATATATCGCAGAAGTAGCACTTGTTGAAGCTGCCCCAAAATTCTGAACCCTGTTATTGCCAAAGTCTGCAACGTACAGAACACCTGCACCGGTAACAAAAATACCAGTTGGAGAGGTAAGCTGGTTAGCGCCAGTACCACTACCATTGCCAC
>JABDEZ010000010.1:43786-44106 GCA_013286835.1 Bacteroidota bacterium | reverse complement strand
GCACTATACTGGGTGCAGATTCAGTTTCAAGCGGCTCCGGCAGCCACTTTGCAGATATCTTGTTCAGGCACTTCATATTTGTTGGCGAGCTTACCCTTGCCAAGCGCCTTACGCTCACGGTGTCGTACAACGATCTGATGCGCAGTGAGCTTGCCCTGGCAAGCCGCACCGGCGTTACCGGCTTCTCTTTCGGTGCAGCGCTGCATCTCGATAAGTTCCAGGTACACTATGCCCGCTCTTACTACCACCTGGCAGGCGCGTATAATGAAATAGGTATCACCATGGCCCTCAACAAACTATTCGGCATAGGCACTACCGGC
>JABDEZ010000010.1:0-43776 GCA_013286835.1 Bacteroidota bacterium | reverse complement strand
TGGAACGAGATCTATAAAGATGAATGGAGCCAGGACTAGTTAGTTATAACTTCTCCTTAGTTTTATAATTGTTCTGTAGTGCCGTCGGCAAATAGATGATAGTGGTGAATGTGCAGTTCTCTATCAAGCATAGAGGGCATTTCAAATGTCAGTATCACATCTGTTACGCCTACGTTGTTCTTGTCCAGTGTTGTATTCAAAGGGTCATTGGGTAGCAGGGTATGCACCACGCAGTTTTTGGTGTTGTCCATTAAAATAACATCTGCACTCAGGTTAATGCAGCCGTTGGTATCGCACCTGGTTTTCCAGCCTATCTCCACAATAGTGCCCGTGGTATCGTCCTTAAACAGCTTTGTGTATTCATGTATCGTTGTCTGCAGGATGTCTTTGGGGCTGGTATAGGTTATGCTGTCCAAAGTGCCTGGGTGTGTACCATCCTTACCGCAACCCAGGAAAAAAGTAAGTATGAACAGTATCACAGTTGCAATCAGTAGCGATGCTACCACAAGTATCCTTTCATCGTACTGGTCATAATATTTAAATCCGTCCATCTCACAATAGTTTTTAATATTGTAAAATTCCGGTATTGGCATTACCTTAAAAAGTGGATTACCCCGCTTTTGCCATGGGAAAAATACCCCCTTGTATGCTGGCTATCCAGCACCGTATTATTTAAAAAACAAGCCCGTATTTGGGGCTTATCTTGCTAACCTTGCTTATCTTTAGACCGCTATGACTGATAATCTGTCCATATTCCTTGCTAAAAGCGATGTAAAGGCCCACGACCTGGAACACAAACGCAAGATCAGTTTTAACATACAGAAGTACAACGACAGTGTGGTAAAAGGCAAGCGCCAGTTTGCAGACCTGGATGCTGCCCGCAAAAAGGCCAAAAATGTAAAATGGAAGGCCATAGAGCACCTGGATAAATATCTGGAACTCTTTGAGCAGCACTTTACCGCCCGTGGCGGCAAGGTAATATGGGCCGAAACCGCTGCCGACGCACAGCAGGCGGTATTGCAGATATGCAACGAAAAGAACGCCCGCCAGGTTGTGAAGTCAAAGAGTATGGTGACTGAAGAGATACACCTGAACAGCTTTTTACAACAGCACAATATAGAATCGGTAGAAACGGACCTGGGCGAATATATACAGCAACTGGATGGGGAAGCGCCCTACCATATAGTTACACCTGCCATGCACAAAAGCAAGGAAGATGTAGCCAGGGTATTTCATGAGAAGCTAAGCACACTGCCCAACCTTACACCGCCCGAACTGACACAGATAGCACGCGTTAACCTGCGCGAAAAATACCAGTCTGCCGATGTGGGGATAACCGGTGGTAATTTCCTTTTGGCCGATATTGGTGCGGTATGTGTGAGCGAGAACGAGGGCAATGCACGGCTCTCAACAGCCTTCCCCAAAACGCATATTGCCATTGTAGGTATAGAAAAGGTACTGCCTTCTGTGTACGACTTGCAACTGATGTGGCCTTTGCTGGCAACATATGGCACCGGGCAAAAACTTACGGTGTACAATACCATATTTACAGGCCCCAGGCAGCCCGGCGAAAACGATGGCCCAGAAGAAATGTACGTGATACTGCTGGATAACGGCCGTACCAATCTGCTGCGCAAAGAAGTGCGCGAAAGTATGTACTGCATACGCTGCGGCAGCTGCCTCAATGCCTGCCCGGTGTATAAGAACATTGGTGGCCATGCATACGGCGCTACCTATAGCGGCCCCATAGGCTCGGTTATAACGCCGCATATGCAGGGTATGGAAGAGTACAAACACCTCAGCTATGCCAGCAGTCTTTGCGGCAATTGTACAGAAGTGTGCCCGGTAAAAATAAACATACATGGCATGCTGCTCGAAAACCGGAATATTGCCGTAGCAGAAGGGCTGAATACTAAAAAAGAGAACCTGGCCTGGAAATTATGGAAGATGGGTATGATGAACAGGAGTATAATGGAGCTGGCCCCGGCAAAGCTAAAAGACAAGCTTACCAATAGGGTGTTTAAAGATACCTGGGTAAAAGACAGGACTGCATTGCACTTCGCCCCAAAATCGTTCAGCCGGTTGTGGAAGGAGCGCAATAAATAATACGCTGCCACATGAAGCCAATAATTATATACAGCCCTGCTGCATCAGCCCGCCTCACTTATGTGCTGGACTGGCTGTTTACAACACGCATGCAAGTGCCGTATGTGCTTACCCACAATGCTGAAGAACTACCTGATAATACTTTTTTCATAGCCTATGGTGCGCACTTTATCCATGCGCTTTCGGTACCGGCAGCAGGCCTGCTGGGCGAAACAGGGGTAAAACAGCAGGACATAGCAATAGGTAACTGGTATGGCATACCTACCTTGTATGCTGCTAAAGATGGGATGACAGGATACACGCTCCCCTTCGATATGTTTTCGGCCATATTTTTCCTCATAGCGCGCTATGAGGAATATTATACATACACTCCTGATAAACATGGCCGCTATCCCGCAACCGAGAGTGAACTATACAAGCGTGGCTGGCTCCGCCGTCCGCTTGCAGATGAGTGGGTACACTTGTTTGGTGAAATGCTGCAAAGCTATGCGGGCATCACCCTCCCGGTTACCCCCTTTAGCTTTATCCCTACTTACGATATAGATATTGCATACTCTTACCTGGGTAAAGGAGCGCAGCGAAACATTGGTGGCGTGGCCAAAGACATGCTTAACGGGCGCATAAATATTGTTCGGCAACGGGCATCGGTACTGCTGGGTAATACCAAGGATCCTTACGATAGTTTTGGCATACTTGCAGACCTGCATAAAACTACAAAAGTCAGTCCCCTTTATTTTATACTCTGCGCCCTGCACAACACACCTTATGATAAAAATATACTGCCTACGCATCCATTGATGGTGAAGCTGGTAAAGCAGTTACAAAAGGATGGACCGGTGTTTATCCATCCATCCTACAATGCCCAGACAGGCGGTATGCTGGTAAAAGAAAAAGAGGTGCTTGAACAGATTACAAGCACAACCATAACCTCATCGCGACAACATTATATAAGGAACTTGCTGCCTAATACTTACCGGATGCTTTTGCAACAGGGTATTACCAACGACTATAGTATGGGTTACGCCACCCATATCGGGTTCAGGGCCAGTACCAGTCACCCGTTCCCTTGGTACGATGTGTTGGCGGATAACACTACTCCACTTATTATATACCCCTTCTGCTTTATGGATACTGCTGCCAAGTATGAGGAGAAGCTGGACGTGAGCACTGCATTTACTGCACTGCACCTCATGGCTATGGTTTTACGGCAAAATGGAGGCAAGCTCATCACTATTTTCCATAATTTTTCTCTGGGTACATCGCCCCTATGGGCTGGGTGGACAAATGCTTACAAAGATTTTATAACGGAATTTTCCTAAGCGATGTTTTTCAGTTGTTGTATAAAAAAGCATTCAATTTTAGCATTTTGTGCAAGTTTTAGTTACTAACTTTATGCAAATTTTATAGGATAGTATATGAATAATTTCAATCAGGATCAGCAGTATGCTGATTACCAGGTAGTAGGTTCAACAGTGCGGCCCGTAGCTAAAACTTTCATGGCCAGTGTATTTTTATGGATGTTTGCGGCATTAGGTCTTTCTGCTTTTTTCTCGCTTTGGTTTGCAAATAGCCCAGAGCTTATGAGTTCTGTATTCGATGGCCGCAATTTTACAGGCTTGGGCACTTTGGCCAGGTTTGCGCCATTGGGTTTTGTATTGCTTATGTCTTTTGGCTACAACAAATTATCGGCCCCGGTAATGACTTTTCTCTTTTTAACGTTTGCGGCTATCATGGGTATTAGCCTTAGTGTATGGCTGGTTGTGTTCACCACTAGTTCTGTGTTTGGTTGCTTCTTGTCTGCATCTGTTATGTTTGGCATTATGGCTGTTTTGGGTTACACTACTAAACAGGATCTTACTTCTTTTGGTCGTATATTGATGATGGGGCTTATAGGTATCATCATTGCCTCTATAGTAAACATGTTCCTGGGTAGTGCATTTATGGATTATATCATTAGCTTCATAGGTGTAGCCGTATTTACCGGCCTTACTGCATACGATGTGCAGAAGCTGAAACAAATTGGTGCAGGTGCATATGGCATAGGCGAGAATGAGACAAGGAAGCTTGCCATCTTCGGCGCTCTTAGCCTTTATCTCGATTTCATCAATCTGTTCCTGATGCTGTTGCGTTTGTTTGGCAAAAGGAGGAGTTAAAATTAAATATATTTAATGCTATATAATAGAAAAGGTTGCCGACGGCAACCTTTTCTATTATATAGCAACAGGCGAATGCTGGATGTGAAGCTATGAAAGTGCTATTTCCTTATCTTTAATTAGCGGTTAAGTGCATGAAGGCTATTTATAAATACATATTTGCGGTTTTTGCCTGTGCTATATTGTATGCACAGGATTGCAGTGCGGGTGCGGTTTCTACCAAAGAAAGCGAGCTAATAGGCAATCTGCTGGGCTGCATGCAATACAAGGATACCATATCCTATGCGGCACTATTCCCATCCTTCGATACGCTTTGGACTCAGATCATAACCTATAGTGGCAGTATAGACGATATGGAACAGATAAGCCATATCCGCCAGCACCCGGAAAAAGTACAGCAGTATGATCCTGCATTTAACCCCGCTATTGTCTATAATTATTATAATGTAATTAAGAAAGGTGAAGATAGCGGCATACACTGGGACAGGATAGTATTAGAGCGGTTTGAGCTGCAGCGCATGACTTTAACGCGCGATATTGTTGGGTATAATAAGATAGCTACAGACCGTTTTCAAGGGTATGTATTTATTAAGGATATGCTTACCAAGCGCATCTTTGCCTTTACAATTAGGGAGATGCAGAATATAAATGGCCTTTGGTACGGTGGCCAGGTGATGAATATATTTGAAGCATCGAACATAGAAGAATACCAGGAAAAGCTGGCCATTGAAGTAAGGCGACAGAAAATGCTGGCGGCCCTGGGTCTTACAGAGCAAGATCTTGCCCTTATAGATAGCGCACACCATCGCACTCCTATTAAAGTTGAAGAAGAAGAGGATGCGCCACAGCACCAGGCAGGTGGTATGGAAACAATGGAAGTAGTGGACCGCAAGCTGTTTGGCGGCACCTTTGATAATGAGATACCTGTAAAACTGTACATCCGCTACCTGAAAGGTAACTGCCCGGAAGGTATTTGCGCATGGGAGGCCATTTACAAGTTTGGTGACCAGGATGACTATATAAAACTGGATGTATCAAAAACTCCTGAAGGACGGTGGCAGTTTACTGAAGATCCACCTATAGGTAGTATGGACCTGGCATACAAGAATGGTGCTTTTACTGGCAACTGGGGATCATCTGAAGATAAAACGGGCTATGATGTACGAATGACCCAATTGGAATTGTCGCCGGAAAGGGCCAAAGAACTGGACAAGATCATAGAGAAAGGCTCATTTGCAAAAGGGGTTCTCCACAAAGACGACGAAAAAAAGAAAGAGAGTTCGGGAATGGATGAAGATAGCCCTAATGGAATTTATTGAAATAGTGCAGGTTAAATCATTCCACAAAAAATATATTGAGGAAATGTTAGACTGCTCTGAACAATTAACGTTCGGGATTGTCATTTTCTATACAGCTATATAAAGTGCGTGCTCGTTGCATTGCCGCATAGCTTAATTTTAGACCTAGGAATGAACGCAAAATTATGATGACACAACCGGAGATAAAGACTTTAGGCGCATTAAAAAAACATGGTTATACCCCTAAAACAGTAAAAGACGAAATAAGGGATAACCTTATTAAGATCATAAAAGAAAAGAAAAATCCCTTTCAGAGTGTATTAGGTTACGAAGACACTGTAATACCTGATGTAGAACGCGCTATATTGTCGCGTCACAACATACTGTTCCTGGGTTTGCGTGGACAAGCAAAGACCCGCATGGCCCGCGAGATGACACACCTGCTGGACGAATGGATACCTGTGGTAGGGGGCAGTGAGATAAATGATGACCCCATGCTGCCTATATCGCTCTACGCAAGAGAACTGATAGAAGAAAAAGGCGATGAAACACCCATTACCTGGCTGCATCGCAGCAGCCGTTATGGCGAAAAGCTGGCTACGCCCGATGTGTCTGTAGCTGACCTTATAGGCGATGTGGACCCTATAAAGGCTGCCAATATGAGGCTGAGCTTTGCTGATGAACGTGTGATACACTATGGTATCATACCACGCTCACACAGGGGTATATTTGTGATCAATGAGCTACCCGACCTGCAGGCAAGGATACAAGTATCCCTCTTCAATATTTTACAGGAAGGAGATATACAGATAAGAGGTTTCAAGCTAAGAATGCCACTTGATATACTATTTATATTTACGGCAAACCCTGAAGATTATACCAATCGTGGCAGCATAGTGACGCCATTGAAAGACCGTATTGAAAGCCAGATAGTGACTCACTATCCTAAAACTGTGGAGCTGAGCAAGGCAATAACCAGCCAGGAGGCCGAAGTACTGCCTGCACAATTAAAACGGGTAGAGGTACCCGACCTATGTCGCACATTGGTAGAGCAGGTGGCTATGGAAGCCCGTAAAAGCGAATATGTGGACCAGAAAAGCGGGGTATCGGCACGCCTTACTATATCAGCTTACGAAAACCTGGTAAGTACAGCGGAGCGCCGTGCCTTGCGTGAACAGCAAGAGCATACTATTAGCCGCATATCAGATTTCATAGGTATTATACCTTCTATAACGGGTAAGATAGAGTTGGTGTATGAGGGGGAGCAGGAAGGACCTCAGAATGTTGCTTACCGCCTTATAGGGCAAGCCATACGTACGGTGTTTACTCAATACTTCCCCGATCCGCAGACATTTAAGAAAAATGCGAAGGAAGCGCAACGGAATAAGCCCAAACCTAATCCTTATCAACCTATTATTGATTGGTTTGGCAAAGGGAATGACCTGATGTTGCTACAAGATGAACCTGATGCTGAGTATGTGCAGCATCTATATAATGTAAGTGGACTGCACTCAGCAGTGAAGCAATACTACCCTAATGAAAATGAAGCACATACAGCTTTGCTGATGGAGTTTCTTTTACATGGATTGTCAGAGTTTTCACTTATCAGCAAGAAAGGTGTGGAAGCCGGTGGTTACGCGTTTGCCGATATATTGGGGAGTATGCTGAACATGAGCCTTGGAGCAGATGAGGATGACCAGGAAGATGGTTTTTGATAGCTGACTTTTGCAACTATTAGGTACCTGTATCAAAAATAAAATGAAGGCTTCTAGAATTGCTTAAACGCAAAGAGGTTTCCTTCAGGTATCCGAATAAAAAGAGGCTGTCTCGATTTTTGAGACAGCCTCTTTTTATAAATATTTCGATTCTAATTTGTTGACACCATTTTTTTAGAATCTATCATAATCCCGTCCACAACAAGATTGTACACATACATACCAGGTTGTAACATGCCAGCAGGTATTGTTATGAAATTTACACTTGAATTGATAGGCATTCTTTTTAGTTCTTTACCAGTGAGATCATATAACCCAATAAATGCTTGATTAAATTGCCCTGCAATATTAAAACCAATTACAGTTTCAGCATTAAAAGGATTAGGTACATTTTGCGATAAAGTTGTTTTATTATTATCAACTTTTGCTGTGTTTGCAGCAGTAGTAGTAATGTTGTTATACTTTATCTCTTGAATCTCATTTTCTAAATCTGCCAATCTGTTTTCGTAGTCTTTTAGTTTAGCATCTTCTTCTTTAAGTGATTGTAACAACAGTGGAATGAATTCAGTATAGTTTATGGCATAATAACCAGGGCTATCCAATCTGACCAGGTTAGGATATATCTCTTTAATCTCTTGCGCAATAAAACCAAAATGATTTATTGCATCAAAATTTTTAATGCCTTTGAATTCTTCTCTTTTGAAATTATACGATCTTGGTATTACTTTAAATAAATTTTCAGATACGTTGCTTAGATTTTGGATGTCTTTCTTGAATCTTTTATCAGATGCTGTCCATACACCCGCCGTGCAGTAGGTATCACCATCAACATAAAATTGATAACCGCTAGTAGAGGGTGCACCTACTGACATTTGAGCAGTAGTGCTTATATTGCTACTATTCAGGTTAAGTGAGGCTCCGAAAGTTCCCTGTATAGTACTTACGTTATTTATTCCAAAACTGCTCATATTCAAAGCTGAAGTAGCTGTACCAACCCAACCACCGCCACCGCCACCAGACGGTACTGTTACATGGCTATTTATACTTCCACCATTAGATAAGGTTAAGGTTGTACCAGAAATACTTAATGCTGGCATGCTTTCATATCCTAAGGTTCCGGTTGAAGAAGTTTTAACCATTCTATTACCTGTTCCATTAAGAGCACTGCTTGTGATTGTTCCTGAAGCATTAATATTACTGCTAACCCCTAAAATTCCGTTTATATTGGTTGTACTTAAGGTAGTTGTACCATTTAATGTATTAGGCCCTGCCGATGTGAGGCTTCCGGTGGTGGTCAATGGACCACAATTAAAAGTACCATATACAATGCCATTATTCTGTATATTTAGGTCAGCCTCTCCATAAATAGTACTACTAACATCTAAAGCTCCATTTATGTTGGTTGTACTTAATGTAGTAGTGCCATTTAATGTATTAGGCCCTGCCGATGTGAGGCTTCCTATAGACGTGAGGCTTCCTGCAGACAATGGACCGGATTGAAAAGTGCCATATACAATGCCATTATTCTGTATGTTTAAGTCAGCCTCTCCATAAATAGTACTGCTAACATCTATAGAATTACCCACAAGTAAGCTATTTTTTATTTGTGCAATGCCGGTAGGATCAAATGTTAGGAAGTTTGATACTGCATTACTTTGGTTTGTATATTGGAATACATACGGATAAGTAGTATTACTATTATATTTTGTCATAAATGTGACTGCACCTGCTGCGGTGCCAGTTTCGTTTGTTGCATGCAGTGTCACGCTTGCCTCAGTTGCATCAGTATTAGCACACATTTTAATACCGCTGGTTAATGAACGTCCTAGGATATATCGGTATTTATCCAAAGGATCATACAATGACATTGTATTCTTTATGGTTAGTGGATCTGTCGGTGCTGTAACGCCGATACCTACGTTGGTTGTTGCGGGGTCTGTTATTAGATTGCCTCCAGAGGCTGGTATCCATGTTTGTGCGTGCAGCAATGATGAATTCAGCATAAAAACTGTTAATAAAGCCAATAGTGTTTTTTTCATTTTTTAGTTTTTTGTAAATCTATAGGTTATTTAATCACCTATATATTAATAAATTATCACTAAAAAATTAACTCTGAATTACTTTGTTATTTCAATGTTTTGGGTTGCTTTTTATATTTATAGGTTTAATTAAATTACCGATGATAACAAAAGTTGAATTATCATTCAGATTGTCTTAACACTAAGGTAACCCCCTGTTAATGTAGCCGTTATGTTAAAGATCTTTTTTTGCAGCTTAAACAACAGCCAAAATGAAAAGATCATTACTTACTCTTGCCTGCTTTATTTTACTAGCTGCGCAGACACACGCTCAAACATTGATACACTACTGGCACTTCAATAACTTTACCGGTGTGTACCACAATCCAGGAATACCTGCTATTAAAGCCGATTATTCCATCATTGATACAAACAAAGCTTTGTTTGTTTATCATCTCATTACGGGGGCATCAAGCACTTATGCAGGTTATGAAGATTTTGTTAATCCTGTAGCATCTGGTACACCGGACTTCGATTCTTTAAACTTAAGGGTTATTAATGGTGTTCCCACACCGTCGGGCAGTGCAGTCAGGTTCCGCAACCCGTCAGACAGTGCTTATATTACTTTCAATATCCCAACAACAGGCTACAAAAACATAACCTTGAAATTTGCAGTAGAAACTTCAAATACTTCTACTTCCCCTACTAACCAAACTTTTGCTTATAGCACAGATAGTGGATCTACATGGAAAACAACATCATTGTCTGCAGCAACTGATACAGTAACTCCGGTATTCAGCCTGATAACAGTAACTTTCGGCGCAGATAGCGCAGTTAATAACAACCCCAAATTGATATTTAAAGTTACAAATACAGTACGCCTCACTGGTAATGGTAATGTAAGGTTTGATAACATATCAGTTGATGGTACTGCAATATCTACATCTACAGGTGGTGGTACCCAAAGCCTGGTACACTACTGGCACTTCAATAATTTTAATGGTGCTTTTCACAATCCAGGTATCCCGTCTCTTAAAGCTGACTGGTCTGCTATAGACACCAACAAAACAGCTTTAGCATACAAATTGGTTGCCGGCACATCAAGCGCTTATGCAGGATATGTTGACTATGTGGCAACTGGGGCTGCTGACAGCGATATATATAATTTAAGGACAATAAATGGGGTGCTGACACCTGCAGGTAATGCATACCGTTTCCGTAACCCTACAGATAGTGCATATTTGTTGCTGTATATACCTTCTACTAACTATAAGAACCTTACCTTCTCTTATACGGTAGAGTCTTCAAGCACAGCAAGCGGTTACCACTACAATGATTTCTCTTATAGTACAGACAGTGGCGCTACTTTCAAAACTGTAGGCCTTGACAAAATACAGGATTCCAGTATATCGGTAGGTAGCTATGCTTCTGCTTCTGCTACATGTGTGTATAAATTGATAACTGTAAATTTCACCTCTGCTGATGCTACAGTTAATAATAACCCAAGACTTGTATTTAAAATAGTTCCATCTACAATTAATGCTGCTGGTTTTGCTCCAACATCAAATACCAGTGGCAATAACAGGTTTGATAACTTTGCATTGGATGGTGTTAAAATAGATACTGCAACCCATGTAGGTGTACCATCAGTAATATCAAATATTGATGCTCCGGTATTATACCCTAACCCTGCTGGTAACAATGTTTATATCAACACTTATGCTGAAGGTCAGAAAGCCGTTAATATATACAACATCGCAGGTAAAAAAGTATCTACTACAATTTCAAGCGATAAGATATTGAACATCAGTACTGCACAGTTTGTGCCAGGTATGTACTTTGTAAACATAAACATTGCAGGCGGTAATGTTTATACTATGAGGTTTGTAAAACAATAATCAGATTTATTTAAACAGGAAAGGGTCCGGCATTATACCGGACCCTTTTTATGCTGGCACGATAATAATAAGCATAGAGGTAGAATATCCTTGATTTTCCCACCTTGAAAACGCTCCGAATATTTTCCCTCCTCAGGGCCTGATGTAAAGCATCAGGCCCTGAATTTTTATGGTTTGTACCAGGCAGTTTGTAAGATGGTAAGAGATTGCAACAAAATGACAAACAACTGAAAAGTTGGTATGGTATTTTAACGTAGATAACAACCACAATAAAACAAAACCTGTTATGGAAAAGAATTTCATAAACCTGTAAGGATATAGAGAACTGCCTATAAATAGATAAGAATGTGTGTATTGTGTGTGTAGAGCCGGATCTTCTGATCCGGCTTTTTTTTGTTTGTAATTATGCAGAATCTGCTACTAACTTATGGTATTTAAACAGTGTACCTTTGCAACCCATATAAAACAACTTATTACTGCAAATGAACTGGCAGACCTTATATAGTTCACGACGTACCGGTGACCCGATACGTAAGGACACCAACTCGGAACCAGCACGGAACTCTTTTTTGCGCGATTACGATCGTATTATTTTCTCCTCGGCATTTCGCAGATTGCAAAACAAGACGCAGGTTTTCCCCCTGCCGGGTTCTGTATTTGTACACAACAGGCTTACTCATAGTCTTGAGGTAGCATCGGTAGGGCGCTCTATTGGTAAAAATGTGGGCGATGCACTGGCAAAAAAATACCCAAATGAAGGTTCCGAATTTGCAGAATTTTATAAATACGAGTTACCGTCGGTTATAGCTGCCGCCTGCCTGGCGCATGACATTGGCAACCCGCCATTTGGTCATTCGGGTGAGGATGCCATACGCACCTATTTTACTGAGATGGATAGTGAAACGCGAAAGATCATCAGTGAACATTTGACAGCCAACCAATTAAAAGATTTTGAACTTTTTGAGGGCAACTCCAATGCCCTGCGGATACTTACCCACAGCTTCAAGGATAAGCTAACTTATACTACGCTGGCATCCATTGTAAAATACCCATGCAGTTCTTCGGCTGGCTTTACAGATACCGGGCTAATAGCTACAAAGAAGTCAGGGTACTTTGATAGTGAAGCAGATACATACAAAGATATTGCTGCCACATTTGGGATACCGCAGGTTGAAGGACACAAGGATGTATATGCACGCCACCCCTTTGTGTACCTTACAGAAGCTGCTGATGATATTTGTTACCGGGTGATTGACCTGGAAGACGCGCACCGCCTGCAAATTATTTCCATTGAAAAATTCCAAGAACTATTCCTTCCTTTTTTTGATGAAGCCAGCGGATACAATTCTGAAGCATATATCATGAAAAAATTGGCGGATATTGATGACAATAATCAAAAAGTACAATACATACGCGCCCGTTGGATAGGTTTGATGACAGAAAAGCTATCGCAGGAATTCATGGATAACGAGGTAGCATTACTTACGGGCAACTTACAGAAAGACCTGATGAAATGCCTGCCTGAAAAAGATCGTCTGCTGATAAAAGAAATTAACGCTTTTTCGGTGAAAAACATCTACAACTATAAGCCTGTTGTGGAAATAGAACTGGCAGGTTATAATGTTATAGGTGGTTTGCTGAAAGAGCTACTGCATGCGATTTTACAACATGGACATACTAAATCTGGCAAAATAATTAAGATAATCCCCCTACAATTTCCTATTACCCAAAAGAAGGAAAACTTATACGCAGACATACAGTCTGTTGTAGATTTTATATCCGGGATGACAGACCTTTATGCTATTGATCTGTATCGGAAAATAACAGGTATTACTATACCTGAATTGCGCTAAACATAAAATTGAAGTAACGGAGATGCACCCCCGCGATCTTAAAATTGAAGATTTTACTTATCAGCTGCCTGATGACCATATAGCTAAATATCCGCTGGAAGAGCGTGATGCTGCGCGCTTGCTGATATATAGAGCAGGAGATATAAGCGAAGATACCTATAGTAATATAGCTGCGCATATATCCTCAAAGGCACTTATGGTGTTTAACCAAACACGCGTAGTACATGCACGACTAGTATTTACAAAAGAGACTGGAGGTAAAATAGAAGTGTTTTGCCTGGAACCTGCAAGCCGGTATGCTGATATACAAACTGCCATGCTGCAAAAAGGCTGCGTGGAATGGCACTGCCTGGTAGGTGGCGCAGGCAAGTGGAAGGATGGCCAGGTGTTACAAATGACCTGTATCGAACCCCACTTTAAACTTACAGCAAACATACTGGAACGCAGGAACGGCAGCTATATACTGCAATTGAAATGGGATGATGTAACACTATCTTTTGCGGAAGTGCTGCACCACTGTGGTAAGGTGCCATTGCCTCCTTACTTGCACCGAGAAGCAGAAATGGGTGATGATAGCAGGTACCAGACCGTATATGCAAAGGATGATGGCAGTGTAGCTGCGCCAACAGCCGGCCTGCACTTTACCGAACGTGTACTGCAAAGTATTGAGCAGAAAGGTATTGACAAGGCGCTTGTGACCCTGCATGTGGGGGCCGGTACTTTTAAGCCTGTGAAGAGCGAAACCATGGCCACTCATGATATGCATGCAGAGTGGATAGAAGTAAGCAAGCAGGCTTTAGAGCAATTGATAGCACATGCTAATGGCGATATCATTCCTGTAGGTACTACATCGTTGCGCACTGTAGAAAGCCTGTACTGGATAGGTTGTAAACTACTGCAAAATATACCTATAGACTTTGAAGGTATAGCACTGACACAATGGGAGCCTTATGAACTGGATGCAAACCCAACTGTGCAGGCTGCTTTGGGCTGCATATTGCAATGGCTGCAACAAAGTGGTAAGGAAAAGATAGTGACCCGTACGCAAATACTTATAGCGCCGGGATATACATTTAAGATAGCTACTGGCTTGGTTACGAATTTTCATCAGCCACATTCTACCTTATTGTTGCTGATAGCCGCACTGGTAGGGGATGAGTGGAGACGGATATACGAGCATGCAATGGATGCGGGATTCCGTTTTCTGAGCTATGGAGATGGCTGCCTGCTGTGGCGTGTTAACAAATAATGATTGCCTATACAGGGGCGTGTATTTTAATTACTTTTGCACATTGAAAATATAATATATTGAACACTCAAGAATTTATTGCTGCAGCTCTGGCTGAAGATGTGGGTAGTGGTGACTATTCTACGCTGGCATCAATACCTGCAAAAACTGAAGGTAAGGCAGTTTTAAAAATAAAGGAAAATGGCATACTTGCTGGTATGCAGCTGGCACAGGACATTTTTTATCACCTGCAACCTGATGCAAAGTTTGTCTTATACAAAAAGGATGGCGATAGCGTGACCCAAGGTGAAACAGCCTTTGAAGTGGCAGCCAAAGTACATACCATACTTATGGCTGAACGCCTGGTGCTGAACTGCATGCAACGTATGAGCGGTATTGCCACACTAACCAATAAGTACACCGATAAAATAAAAGGTTACAGTAGTAAAATACTGGATACCCGCAAGACAACTCCCCTGTTTCGCGAGTTTGAAAAACAGGCTGTGCGTATTGGAGGTGGGTACAACCACCGTATGGGGTTGTACGACATGATCATGCTGAAGGACAACCATATAGACTTTTGTGGAGGCATTGAAAAAGCTATAGAGAAAACGAATGAATACCTGGCGGCAAACAACCGCAGCCTGAAAATAGAAGTAGAAACCAGGAACCTGGAGGATGTGAGACGTGTGCTGGCTACCGGTAACGTACACCGAATTATGTTGGATAACTATACCCCTGAACTGCTGGAACAAGCGGTGGAAATGATAGGGGGCAAGTATGAAACGGAAGCATCTGGTGGTATTAATTTGGACAATATAGTAGCATATGCCCGCACTGGTGTAGATTATATATCGTGCGGTGCCATTATACATCATGCTGTGAGTTTGGATCTAAGCTTAAAAGCGCAAATAGCCTAATGAAAAAACACCTGGTATTCATCATCAACCCAAAATCGGGCGTTGACAGGCAGAAGGAAATAAAAGCGGCAATAAATGACCGACTTGACCATTCGACCTATAGCCATGAGATCATCTATACCGAATATGCAAAGCATGGTATAGTACTGGCTGAAAAGGCCGCAAAAGATGGAGCCTATGCTGTAGTAGCTGTTGGTGGCGATGGCAGTATAAACGATATTGTTACCGGTTTGCAAGGCACTAATACTGTACTGGCCATAATACCAAAAGGCTCTGGCAATGGCATGGCAAGGACTATGAAGATACCCTTGAGTGTGCCGGAAGCGATAGAGGTGATCAATAAAGGGAAAGAAGTAAAAATTGATGTTGCCTATGCTAATGCACAGGTATTTATAAGCAATGCCGGTGTGGCTTTTGATGCGCTGATCTCGAAGAAATTTGCAAAAAGTGTAAGACGTGGGCTGGCTATGTATAGCTGGCTGGTAACCCGGCATATGTGGACCTATAAAGAGTGGGATTGGGACATAACCATAGATGGGAAACTGGTTACTGAAAAGGCTTTTATAGTGAACGTAGCTAACGGACAGCAATTTGGATACAACTTTAAAATAGCGCCAATGGCCAGCTATACAGACGGTTGGCTGGATGTTATCATCATACGTAAATTTCCTAAAATACTTGGTGGCGCTATTGTGTTGCGTGCAATAAGCGGCACCATAGCAGGCAGTTTTTTTGTAAAACACTACCGCGCTAAAGAAGTGGTAGTAACAAACCCCGGTCTGCGCCTGATGCAGACAGATGGAGATGCACATGTGTGCAGCGACAAAATAAACTTCAGGGTAGAGCAAGGAGCACAAAAGGTATTAGTGCCTTAAGTTTATACGCCTTGTGTATGCTTCCAGCGCTTGTGGCTCCATAGCCAGTTCTCTGGTTGTTCGCGGAGTTGTTGTTCCATAAAGGCTACGTAGGCTTTCATTACTACGCCACTTGCCAGTTGCGATGCATCTTTTGTGAACAGTGAGATAGTTATATTATAGTAACCGCGTTTTAGTTTTTTTATGCCTACAAATGTTACTGCGGCTTTTGCCCTGGTGGCTAACTGTTCGGGGCCTTTAAAGAAAGGCGCTTGCCTGTGCATAAAGGGCAACCATATAGAGCCCTTGATATTGGAGGGGTTTTGATCGGCGATGAGACCTACCAGGTACCGTACTCCTTCCAGCCGCTGGAATCCTTTTTTAGCTTTCATGCTAATCATCCAGCCACCACCGCGACTGCGCAGACGAAACATGAGCCTATCGAAACCTTTGTTGGCAACAGGCTGGTACACGCCGGCAAATTGTTGTGAATTGTTGTATTGTAATGCTACATTCCCCCATTCCCAATTGAAGGTATGACCTAGCAAAATGTAGGTGTTTCTGTTTTCCCTATCCAGTTCATGAAATACCTCCCAGTTGCCCGTGATGCGTTTGTTCAATTCTTTTGGAGATATGGTAAGGAGCTTGAGTGTTTCCATCCACTGATCGCAAAAGTTGTGATAGAATAACCGCATGATGCGCCTGATCTCCTGATCATCTTTTTCCGGGAAGGCGTGGCGCAGGTTACTAAGCACTACCTGTTTGCGATAGCCTGCTACACGGTAGAGCAAAACATAAATAATATCTGACAAAACATATAATACACGTAATGGCAGCAGTGCAAGCGGGTACAAAAAAATAAGCAGCAGGTAATACATACCCTAATTAATTATCAAATATTATTCCCGTCTGAAGAACCTTCTCCAAACTCTGAGCGTGTGCTTGTAAGGTCATATATCTCCTGTATGTCCTTCAATATTTTCACGAAGTTTATTTCAAGATCCTTCAGGATGCCAGTGTGAAGATCGAACACCCAGCCATGTACTATGGGAAAACCCGTAGCCAGGTAACATTTTTGTACAGCAGCCGTTTTGATAACATTTGTAGCCTGTTCCAGTACATTCAATTCGACCAAGCGATCGTAACGGGCTTGTTGGTTTTTTATAGCATTCAGCTCATCGTGGTGCAGGCGATATACATCGCGTATGTTGCGTAACCAGGGGTTGAGCAGGCCCATATCTTTAGGCTCCATTGCAGCCTTTACGCCACCACAGTTATAGTGCCCGCAAACTATTATATGCTTCACCTTCAGGTGCACTACTGCGTAGAGTATCACGCTCATGACATTGAGATCGCTATTGTTGACCAGGTTGGCAATGTTGCGATGCACAAAAAGTTCGCCGGGTTCTAAGCCCATGATCTCATTTGCAGGTACACGACTGTCTGAGCAACCTATATACAAGTAGTCGGGTTGCTGATCGGCGGCTAGCTTTTCAAAAAAATCGGGGTCGGTACCCTTCATTTTTTCGACCCATGCCCTGTTTTTATCGAAGATCTGTTCGTAAGTAGCCATAGTTTGGGATTAAATGCCCGTGCAATATTAAAACAAAATGCGGTTAGCGGGCAATGTGATTTCGTTGTGAAATCTATCTACTGGTTTGGATATTTTGAAAAATGTCCGTTGCGCAAAAAAAATCTGAAAAGGACATTTTGATGATAAGGCCCTTGTAAATAGGCTATAGAGGCGGATATGCTTTTATTTTCACAAATAAAAAATGTCGTAAAATGTCTTGAAATGTCCGTTGGGTGTAAGAGTGGAATTTTTATGACCGGATGGGAGATGACTATGTTTTTTCTTGTGGTGGTAGTCGTCTATCTTTTGTTTGCAAGGCAATATAACGGGTGCAATTTACTGCTGCAAGATATAACTGCCAAAAGAACATATCCACCGTTCCACAGAGGGCATGGAACACTTTGGTGAGCGCATCTGCTATTACTGGAAGCGGACGCTTCTCGTTTTTGGGACCAAGCGGACGCTTTGACCAGAGTGAAAACTTATACACATGGAGGGAGTAATAATGCCAAATGGGCAACTAAATAATTGGTTGTTCCTTATGGGGTAGTTCTTCACTTTGTTTAGGCTACAACCAAAGCATTTTAGATACCGGGCTTGAACACAAAAGCCATCAAATAAAAAAAGCCGACCGTTGGTACAGCCGGCCTTGAATATGTAAATGGGTAAACTATTGCGCTTGCGGCAGATCGCCCTGGAAGTGGATATTTGTGATGTAGAATTTGCTTTTGTGTTCTACTGCAAGGCTGCCGTTAATTTTTACATTGAGGTTGGGTTCTGAAAGACGTTTTTCAGGATTGGCAAACATATTGCGGTAATCAGGATTGTAAGCCAAGGGGAAGTTGAGTGTTTCTTTGCCAGCTACTTTTATAACTGTATCGTATTTTAATTCTCCGAGCGGCAGATCTTCAAGAAAAGTTTCAATATTGCCATACTTGATCTCGAGGGGGAACTTATTGGGGTTGTACAATTGCAGATAAACAATAAAAGGGTGGTTTCTGTCTTTAAGGATGGTGAGATCCTCCACCTTCTGGAATTTTAATCCTTTTGGTGCAGAGCATGAAGCCCAGGTAAAAGAAAATGCAATGACAGTTAAAATAAGTAGCAGATTTTTCATAAACAGAATTGTGAGTACAAATGTATATAAAGCAATTGCAAATGAGCCGCCAAGGCTTGTTAAGCTGATGTAAAGCTGCTTTAAATGATTTGTTATTGGATATGATACAAAAATGCAGAATTACTGTTTGGCTGCGCGTTTTATTTTGATCGTTGCTTCGTTGCCTGTGTTGTTGTATGCTATTATGCTGTAAGTCTGTGTACCATCTGTAAGCAACAGGTTTGCAGTGTTGGGCGGTTCGCTGCCCTCATTATTGGCTGCAATGGTAAGTATATCTATACCTGTTGCCGATACTGGCAGACGCAGTTGCCGTTTGGCAGCAGTGAGGAGGTAATTGGTGAGTATTTTTTTACCGTTGTACAGAACTGTAACCCTGTCGCCATCAATAGTGCCGCCATCCCATATGTCTATAATCACGGTATCTGTTTGCCATTCGTAGATCTTTTCTATCCCGGCGGTTATCTCTTCTGTGGTTTTAGCTGCAGGGGCAGGTGTGGGGTGCGGACTGACAGGATAGGATACTTCGGTAACCCTTATGCCGGCGGGCTTGCGGGATATAGGCACCGCTGTTTTTTTGACTGTGGCTACGGTATCTTTTGCAGGTGCTCCCTCAAAAAGTGTTTTCAGTACATCATCATTCATGAAGGTGACTGTGCCCATGCCACAATAGGTAGCACTTGCGTCGGCACTTTTATAAGTGCCCTTCATTACATGGCCGATATGCGCATTGTCTGGCACATACTTGAGGGTAGCATCGATAAGGCACATGGTGTTGTTGCTGTGAAAACCATGGTTGTACAGGATATTGAGCTCTTTGAAGCTAATGGTATGGTTCGCCCTGTCGAGATAGCCGCTGATGGCCGAACGAGTATCTTTTGCTTCCTGTATATAAGTGAGGGAATAGCCATGGATAAACCCTGCGGAATCTGTGAACACTATTTTGTAGGAAAAAGACTCGCCACCTTCTATACCAATATAGCCCTTTAGTGTAACCTCGTTTGCCGCGAAAACAGAGGCGGTGCAGAGCAAAGAGAAAAGTGCACTAAAAATGTAATACTTCATTTATAAATACTCTTAATAGTATGTAAGATGCAAAAGACCGCAATTATTGTTAGAGCAGCAAAAGTATTGTTCACCCCTATAAATAGGGTTTTGCCAACTAATTTGACAGGTAATTGGATAAAATATGTTAAATTTACTAGGGGCAAAAAGCATAATTTAATTCAGATGATTTTCCGAATACTATTTTTTTATATACTCCTTATAATTCCCGCGCGGCTTATTGCGCAAAATATAGAATTTATAGAGAACCAGGGACAGTGGAATGGGCCATTTAAGTATAAGGCCAGTACCGGCAGAGGTGATGTATATCTTGAAAACAACTGCTTTACTTACCTGGTTGGAGATGGTACAAATTTCACCAAAATAGATGATTATCAACACGGCAAAATAAAAGATGCACCCATCTTAAAATTTCAGTCTTACAAAATGTTCTTCGAGGGTGCAAATCTGCCTGAACTGAAAGGAAGTAAAAAGGAAACAGGATATTATAATTATTACCTGGGTAGCGATTCTTCGAGGTGGAAATCTAACATTCATCCCTACCACGATATGGACTACTTACATCTATACAAAGATATAGACCTGCACGTGTCATCGGATAAAGGGGATATAGAGTATGAGTTTATAGTGAAACCTGGTGCAGATGAAAGTAAAATAAAATTGAGGTATGATGGGACAGAAGGTATGGCCATAAAAAATGGCAATCTTATTATTCATACTTCTGTTGGGGATGTTGTTGAGCAAAAACCATATGCATACCAATATATAAACGATAAAAAAACAGTGGTTGCATGCAACTATGTTCTGACGGGAAATATTGTAACATATTCTTTTCCTGACAAGTATGATACAAACCAACCGCTAATTATAGACCCGGTGGTTATTTTCGCTACGTTCACCGGCTCCACGGCTGACAACTGGGGTTTTACAGCAACTTATGATGCACAAGGTAATTTCTACGCCGGCGGTATCGCGCAAGGCTTCGGCTACCCTGTTAGCACAGGTGCTTTCCAGGTAACATATAAAGGTGGTACATCTGGCATGAGCGCTACGGAATGGGGATGTGATATTGCTATTATTAAATATAATCCAACTTTATCAAACAGGATATTTGCCACTTATATTGGAGGTTCTCTTGACGAAAGGCCACACAGTATGATTGTTGATAGTAGCAACAACCTGATATTTGCCGGAAGGTCGACCTCGGGAGATTACCCGGTTACAACGGGCGCATTTCAAACGACAAAAAGTGGTGGGTGGGATATTATTGTTACTAAGTTTAATAGCGCAGGTACCAGCCTTTTAGCATCAACTTACATTGGCGGCCCAGGTGATGATGGCGTTAATTATGATTCAACAGAGATTTATTATGGTAATCTAAAACATAATTATGGAGATGATGCACGCAGTGAAGTGCAAGTTGACAAGGCCGGTAATGTTTATGTTACAGGATGTACCCGAACTTCTGGTTTCCCTACAACTTTAAATGCCCATCAAACTACGCTTTCCGGCTCACAGGATGCTGTTGTGTTTAAAATGAATAGTTCATTGTCCAGTCTGTTGTATAGCACATATCTAGGTGGAAGTAGCGATGATGCAGGCTATGTTATTGCCTTCAATTATAGCCAGACATCTTTTTATGTTGCGGGAGGTACTCAAAGCAGCGATTTTCCTGTTACCTCTGGAACATTACATTCTACCTATCAAGGAGATCTTGCAGATGGTTTTGTAGTGAAATTTCAAAACAGTGCTCCTTATACATTGCAGAAAGGAACGTTTGTAGGCACAAGTGGTTATGACCAGGTATATGGTATACAGGTAGATGCTGCCAATTATGTGTATGTGATGGGGCAGTCAATAGGTGGCTTGTTTCCTGTTACGACAGGGGTGTATAGTAACCCCAACTCTACACAGTTCGTAATGAAAATGGACAGCAGTTTAGCAACAGATGTTTTTTCTACGGTTTACGGAAATGGTATTTCTTCACAAACCAACATTAGCCCTGTAGCATTTCTTGTAGATACCTGCCAGAATATATACATTTCAGGTTACGGAGGCGATCTACATATCAAGCAGTATTTCCCAAGCAGCACTATCCCAGCAAGTTTAGGAGAGTGTACCAATATGCCTATTACTGCAAATGCTGCACAATCAACAACTGACGGATATGACTTCTACTTTATTGTATTCAGTAAAAATGCTGCATCCTTAGTTTATGCCACCTATATGGGACAAAGTGGTGCCGACGAGCATGTAGATGGAGGGACAAGTCGCTTCGACAAAAATGGTATTGTGTACCAGGCTATTTGCGGTGGCTGTGGGGGGCAGGGATTCCCAACTACAGTCGGGGCCTGGAGCATGACAAACGGGAGTCACAACTGTAACGAAGTTGCACTGAAAATAAATTTTTCTATTGGTCCTGTGAGCGCTGTGGCATCTCCCAATCCAACGAGTGGCCAGGGTTGTGCACCGCTGTTTATACAGTTCTCCAATTTGAGCAGCAATGGCGCGACCTATACCTGGGATTTCGGTGATGGGTCGCCAACAGTTAATACATTTGGTGCGTCGCATACCTATACCATAGTCGGGCATTATGTGGCCAAGCTTATTGTGCAGAACAGCAACGCCTGCTCAAAACTTGTGGACACCGCGTATATAAATATTACGGTTGACTCGGGTGGTGTAGTGCCGCTGTTTACTATGGTGAAACTGGATAGTTGCGGGCCGTATGTGGCGCACTTCACCAATACATCGCAACAAGGGACATCGTCTACCGTATATACATGGAATTTTGGAGACGGGACCAGCTACACGGGTACAACCCCACCTAACCATACTTACGCCACTACCGGCAGCGATACTGTTGTGCTTACTATGACCGACCCAACGCTGTGCGTTACTACCGACAGCGTATCGCATATACTTACATTTTACCCGCTGGTGAGCGCTGCGGCCACAGCATTGCCCAGCGCTAAAGGCTGTGCGCCATATACAGTACAGTTCCAGAACCAGAGTGTGAACGGAGCTACCTACCAGTGGACCTTTGGAGATGGCGGTTCGAGTGCGACATTTTCACCATCGCATGTATTTAATAATACAGGAAATTATACTGTACGGCTGATCACTACTAACCCAAGCTCGTGCAACAAGGCAGATACGGCCTACCTTGCTATAAAGGTGGCTAGTAATAAAATAACACCTGCATTTAGTTATGTATTGCCAGATAGCTGCGCACCCTACATTGCCATATTCACAGACTCATCAAAGGGTACCTCAGCTACTGTATATACCTGGAACTTTGGCGATGGCACCACCTATACAGGTGCTACCCCTCCAGCACATACCTATGCAGCGGCAGGTACCTATACCGTTACACTCAGTACCAACGACACGACCGCCTGTAATGCATTGGACACCGTTTCAAAGACATTTAAATTTAACGGGATAAAGGTAGCCGCAGGGTTTACTTCAAATGATACAGCTTGTGTAAATACAGAAGTGAGCTTTGGTACGACAGCTGCAAATGCCACCATTATTAACTACTATTTTGGTAATGGCCAGTCTGTAACAGGCAATGCTCTTAATACGCTTTACCAATTTCAGGATACGGGGTTGTATACCATAACGCAAGTGGTCATCAACAGCGCATCGTGCAACGGTACTGATACTTTTAAGAAGAATATTTATATCATAAACAGCCCGGTAGCCGATTTCTCGGCATCGCCGGTAATACCTGTTACCAATTCACCTGTAACGTTTACCAACCTATCGACAGGGGCTGTGCGCTATGCGTGGGATTTTGGAGACAATACCGGGAGCACGGATGTGAACCCGAGCCACATGTATAAACGTACGGGGCAATACAGCGCCTGCCTTACTGCATATAACAGGTTGAGTTGCCCATCGAAAATATGCAAGGCTACAAGCGCCGATATACAACCGCTTGCTGATCTGCCTACTGCCTTCTCACCCAACGGAGATGGAGCTAATGATATACTTTATGTAAGAGGGGCTGCTATACAAACGATGGACCTGATGATATTTAACCGCTGGGGACAACTTGTGTTTGAAACCACTAGTCAAGACAAGGGATGGAATGGCACGTATAACGGCAAGCCGCAGGAAATGGATGCATACGCGTATGTGCTGAGAGTAACATTTATAGACGGTACTACACTACAGAAGAAAGGAAATGTAACATTATTGCGCTAACAACATGAAAAACAAACCACTATATAAAAAAGTATGGGCCTATATGTGCATGGCATTGTGTGGTGTAACTGCGCAGGCGCAAAGCATACATTTCTCGCAGTACTATAATGCCCCCCTGCTGGTGAACCCTGCCAACACGGCCATGATGCCTGACTATGATTATAGGATGGGTGCTAACTTCCGCAACCAGTGGTCGTCGGTACCGGTGCCATATAATACCTTTTCAGCGTTTGCAGACTTTAAAGTACCGAACAACAGGCAGAACGATGGTGATGTACATAGCTGGCTGGGAGTGGGAGGCGCCCTGTTTAGCGATAAAGCGGGGGATGGCAACCTGGCGCTGACCCATATGGAGGTGACTGCAGCCTACCACCTTGCTATGACCCGCACCAGCCTGCTGAGCCTGGGGCTGGAAGGCGGGTATGCACAACGCAGCGTGAACTATGACGCACTTACCTTTGACAGCCAGTGGGACGGCTTTGCCTTTAACGGCAGCCTGCCTAACGCGGAGAAGAATGGAATTATTAAAACCAACTATGCTGATGTGGGCGCGGGTATCAACTATGCATACTTTCCTAATGATGACGTTTATATAAAAGTGGGTGCAGGTGTAGCCAACATCAATCAGCCGGTTGAGAGCTTTTACGGATCGCAGAACCAACTAGGAATAAGGCCCACTGCAGATATTGATGGTGTATTTAAGCCTGCTACTGGCTACATTATCAATCCATCTATCTACTTTGCCACCCAAAAGGGGGCTTATGAATTGACTTACGGCTCACTGTTTCGTGTTTACCTGTCGGGACATGATGTTTTAAGTACCCAGCTGATACTGGGCGCATTCAATAGGTTGAATGATGCTGTGATAGGAGTTGTAGGCTTCCAGTGGGGTGGGGTGCAAGTGACGGCATCTTATGATGCGACTATATCGAGATTGGCGCCTTATAATGCCGGGAATGGGGCCATGGAGTTCTCTCTTATTTACCAAGGTATTTATGGCGGTTTCTCAAGAGTTAAGAAATCTTATAACTGTCCTACCTTCTTTTAACAAAATATTTGTGGCAAAAGCCGATAAGCCAATTTATATTTGATAATAATACAAGCGTAAACATGGAAAAAAACAAGGTTTTACTGGTAGAAGACGACAGCAATTTTGGACAGGTACTTAAAAACTACCTGGAACTGAATGATTTTATAGTAGAACTGGCGCGCGATGGTATTCTTGGGCTTGCAGCCTTTCGCCGTGAGAAATTTGACATTTGCCTGCTGGATGTGATGATGCCTAATATGGATGGTTTTACGCTGGCGGAAGAAATACGCAATGTGGACCCTGATGTGCCCCTGTTCTTCCTATCGGCAAAAAGCATGAAGGATGATATACTGAACGGCTACAAGCTGGGCGCTGACGACTACATAACAAAACCGTTTGATAGTGAAGTGCTGCTGCATAAAATAAAAGCAGTGCTGAAACGAAACCAGGAACTACAGGAGAAAAACCATGGCCAGGTTGAGTTTAACATAGGCGGTTACAGCTATAACAGTAAGCTGCGCACATTGCAGCATGGTGGTAATGCACAAACGCTTTCTCCTAAAGAAAATGAGCTGCTGTTGATGCTGTGCGAATATAAGAATGACCTTTTGCCACGCGAATCGGCCCTGAAACGCATATGGGGCAGCGATACTTACTTTAACGGTCGCAGTATGGATGTTTATATAGCCAAACTGCGTAAATACCTGAAGGAAGACAGCAGCGTTGAAATAGTGAACATACACGGTAACGGCTTCAGGCTGGTTGTGCCTGATTAATTTTGGAAGATCAGCACATAAAAACATTATCACGGGACGTTCCAAAAGAACGTCCCGTATTTTTTCACCTACATTTGCTTATGCAACTGACACTGCAACTGGACATAAGGCCACTGCCTGTTCCTATTACATACACCGATTCTATACTGCTTACCGGATCGTGCTTTACAGAGCATATGGCTGACCGGCTGAGTGGCTATAAGTTCCGTACACTGAGCAACCCTAATGGCATTTTGTTTAATCCGCTGAGCGTAGCAGACAGCCTGGACAGCTATATAGAGCGGCGTACATATGCACCAGAAGATCTTTTTTACCTGAACGAAGTATGGAATAGCTGGCACCACCACAGCCGCTATTCTAATATAGACCCTAATGTAGCCCTGGATGCCATTAATCAATCGCAGGAGGAAGCAGCTGATTTTATACTTGAAGCAGACTGGATCATAATAACATTGGGTACGGCCTTCCAGTATTACCTGAAAGAGACGGGACTACCAGTATCTAATAACCATAGGGCCCCGGCACAATGGTTTAATAAACGATTGCTGGAAATAAATGAAATAGAAGCTGCGCTGGCCAATACCATACAGCGGATATATGAGGTGAACCCAGGTGCGCGCATTATTTTTACTATAAGCCCTGTGCGCCATGTGCGTGAAGGGGTAATTGAAAATAACCGCAGCAAAGCAAGGCTGATAGAAGCTGTACATACCCTGTGCAGCAATTTTGCCCATGCCACTTATTTCCCTGCGTATGAATTATTGATAGACATACTGCGCGATTACCGTTATTACGATATAGACTTTGTACACCCCAATTATCTGGCCACCAGCTATATATGGGAACAGTTTGTTGCGGCATGTATTAACCCCGGGATACAAGATGTGATGCAGGAAGTGCTGGATATTATTACTGCACGTATGCACAGGCCACGATTCCCGCAAACCGAAGCGCACCGCAAGTTTAAGGCCGACTATGCTGCACGCATTAATAACCTGTTGGGCAGGCACCCATTCCTGGACCTGAGAGAGGAGTTGAAGTATTTTTCGGAATGATCAATTTTATAATTTGGGATGAACAGATGTTTTATTTCTGCGGCGGAAGAAAACAAATGCATAGTTGAGCTGGATAGCTATAATAATGAAGATGCTGAGATAATTACTAATAAAGCATAATAGCGCGGCAGCTGCATACATGCATTGAGCTGTGATGATGCGCATGCGTACCGCTTTATTTATTGCGCTTCGTTCGGCTTCGGGTACTGTTACATAACCATTTTTGTAGGCATAGTTCCAATGAATGTATAGCATAAGACCTAGCAGGAAGATATTTAGCCAGTATAAGCCCACCGAGAAGTGGAAATTGAAATGCTCGCCGAGGAAGGCGGTAGTGAAGGGTAGCAACGAAACCACTAATAAGAAGAACAGCGCTATCCAGTTGAGGTCGCGATCACTTTTTTCTATAAAATTGTATTGTGCTGTCTGGCCGGTCCAGAAAATACCCAGGGTCATGAAACTAAGAAAGTAGGTAAGCAGTTTGGGGGTGAGCGCACAGAATGCCGCAACAAGTTCGGTCTCGGTTTTGATGCCTGCTGTGGGAGGAACTTTAATATCGAGCACCAGCAAAGTAAGCGCTACGGCAAAAACACCATCGCTGATGGCTTCTATACGCTGTACCTTTTTGCCAGCAAAGCGGTTATATGTATCGTTGAATAAGCTCATGTGGCGAAATTGTATGTGTAAATTTAAACTTTGGTAAGGAATATCACAGTCTCAACATTCTGGGGTTATGGATATAGCAAACTAAAAATTTCGCTAATATTGTCTCATTGAAAGAACAATCTATACATACTAATATAACTTCCCAAACCCTGTGCAAACTATATCTGTTTTTTTTAAGCAACGATGGGAGCTGTTTGTGCTGCTCATCATTTTTATTATTTGCAAGACTCCACATTTGCACTACCCTTTTTACTGGGATGAAAGCTGGCCCTATGCACCTGCTGTGAAGCAGATGTACGTGCATGGACCAAGCCTTATGCCCGATGCTGTGGACAGTTTATTATCGAGAGGGCACCCTTTGTTTTTTCATGCGGCGGCGGCGGCATGGATGGATATATTTGGTACTACGCAGGTGGTGATACACTCGTTTGCGCTTTTTGTGTCTATTGCTTTTCTTATAGCTATACATGAGGCTTGTTTTAGTCTGTATAACAGGCGTGTGGCCGTATTGAGTACAGTGCTGGTGGCTATACAGGTGATGTATTTTGTACAGTCTTCTTTGCTGCTATTTGAGATCATGGTGGCCTTTCTGGCGTTCCTCAGTATTTATTTTTATACCACACGCAGTTATCTATTGACTGCTATATTCCTGAGCATGCTGTTTTATACCAAGGAGAGCGGCATTATTGCCGGCGTAGCTATCGGGATGGATGTACTGGTGCGATTGTTTAGTAAGGAGACGGTGCGGGAGAAGATGATGAGGGTTGTTTGTGTGGCTATACCTTTTGCAGCCATTGCTATTTTCTTTTTGGTGCAAAAACATTTAAGAGGGTGGTATGTGTTCCCTTTGTACTCTGATAACCTGGAGCATACATGGGGCGCGTTCTATATTAAATTCAGGAGTACACTGTTTAATATATTTACGCTTGACCACAGGTATTATTATTTCAACCTGCTGCTGGCATTGTCTGTACTTACTGCTATAGTTAAAAGGGATATTCGTTATGCGGTTTTGCTATTACCTGCGGTGTGCATTTACATCATGGCCGATGACCGTCTCTCGCAGCATACATACACCCGGGTGATGTTCAGTGTTTTTATCCTGGCCTCTTTATATGCGAATTATACTTTAGCCCGATTGAAGTATGGCACACGAACGCCGGAAACCAAGTTCATATTGCTGGGTACTGTTTTTTCTATCTGCTTCCTCGCATTCTCAAGCGTTAACCTGTTCCTTATATATCGTTACCTATTCCCGGTTATAATACTTATGCTGGTATTCAGCGGCATTTACCTGGACGAGCTGATAAGAGCCTTAAACAAGGCATTATTCTATCCTATACTTGCATTGCTATTACTCATTGGTTTTCTCACATTTAAACTGGATACAGGACATGGCGATACCAACCTGGGTGCCTTTCATGCCATGCATGTGCAACAGAGTGCAGTAAGCTATATGGAAAAGACCGGAGACTATAATGCACCCATAGGTGTGGGTGGCTTTTTGGTACAACAACACCTGCTGGATAGCAATACCGGATTTTTGCGGTTGGGCAAAAACTTTACAGATGTGGACTGGAGGATAACAGATAATACAAAGTATATTATAACTGACAATATAGAACCGAGCAACCTATATGAAAGGCTGAACACCGATACGTCGTTCCACCGGGTGTATAGGTATGAGGAGGGAGATACCTGGACAGAAATATATAAAAGAAGCGGGAAACCTAAGCCGTAATATGGTGCAACAGCAAAGGCTTTACCGTTATTTGAAAAAATATATGCTGCACTCTGTTACCTTTGCTGCTTAAAATTCAAGTATTCATGTTTACCAGCTATTGGCGTAATTACCCATGGGCATTGCAGGTTGCGCTGTTTATGCTAATGGTTTTTATCATGACCTCTCTTTCTACTGTTATTATTCTTTGGTTGGTACCTGTTATTACCGGTGTACCCTTTGAGCAAATGGCAGGATTGCACGAGGGAAGCGCCCGTAAGATAATTGATGCCGCCTTGCTTGGTCAGTTCCTGTCGTCTATAGTTATGTTTTTAGTGCCTTCGGGTCTTTTTGCTTACCTAGCCCACCCACGACCTGCTGAGTATCTGGGACTGCGGTCACCAGGTAAAAAAATACAATTACTGATCATCATTATTATAATGGCAGGCTTTACCCCGCTGATATTGGGTTTTGAAGGGCTAATGCGAACGATAGATCTTGGAGCCAACATCAGAGCATCGCAAAAAGCACACGATGAAATTTTTAACGCATACCTAAGTATGCCCAGCATAAAGTACCTGCTTATAGGTGTTATAGTTATGGGGATTACGCCTGCGGTGGCTGAAGAACTGGTGTTTAGGGGAGTGGTGATGCGGTTTGCGCACAAGCGGTCTAAAAATATTAAAACATCCATATTTGCATCTGCGCTGCTATTCGCTGTTATACATTTCGATGCCTATGGGTTCTTCCCCATCTTTGTATCAGGGGTGTTCTTAGGTACCGTTTATTACCTTACCGGGTCTTTATGGTGCTCTATGCTTGCCCATGCGCTGCACAATAGCATGCAAGTATGCCTGCTGTATGCAGCAAACAATAACGCTGCTCTTAAAACATTTGTTGGTGGCAATTCGGTACCCTTGTATATACTTGCGCCTGCCGTTGTGCTTTTTGCTGGTGGTCTTTACCTGCTGTGGAAAAACAAGACGCCATTGCCAGCGGGCTGGTCGAGCGACTTTAACGACCCTAAGCCTATACAACTCAATACATTTTCTGAAAATTAAACAGCTATGGCACTTAACCTACCTACCTTTTACAAGCGTACCGGCAGCGCTATTGTATTCAGCATTGTGATGCTGGGGGGAATGCTGTGGAATGTATATGCATTCTTTGTGCTGGCAGCTTCGATACAGATACTTTGCCTGCGCGATTACTTCAGGCTTGTAAAGAAGATAGACAAGGAAACATACCGCCATAAATGGCTGCCGGTGATAACACAGGCTGCGGGGCTTTTATTACTGCTGCTGGTATTTATGTCTTACAACTTTGGCTGGGCAACTGCTGCGTACTGGCCTGCACTGCTTTGTGTGCCTACGCTCATTATACTTGCTACAGCACTTTCTAAAAAGAACAGCTTTATGGAAGGTGTGCAGACACTTGGGGGAATGCTGTATATCTTACTCCCAGTAAGCTTGCTGCTGTATATGCGCATGACATCGCTGGCTATACCGCTGGGGTTGGTACTGATGATATGGGTGAACGATACTATGGCCTACCTGGTAGGCTCATTTATAGGTAAAAGACCATTCTCTCCTATATCGCCCAACAAAACATGGGAAGGTACTGCAGGGGGCGCTTTGCTAACTATTGGCGCAGCAGCACTATGGGGGCATTATGCGCCATGGTACCATATGATGGACTGGATGGCCCTTGCATTTTGTGCGGCTGTAGCCGGTACGGCGGGCGACCTGCTGGAATCGAAGCTGAAGCGTATAGCCAAAGTAAAAGATAGTGGCACGTTAATGCCTGGACATGGTGGTGCACTAGACCGCTTTGACTCTCTGCTGGTAGCAGCACCCTTTGCTTTTGTGTATGTCTATTTCTTTATGGCACCTGTAGAGGTTGTAGTGTGGTAATCATTACCTATATGTTGTAAGCACTAATGTCTATAAAAGCAGTAAATTTGGAGAAAATAAATAACGTTATGACAGCTTCATCAATAAGACAAAAGTTGTACGATTATATACGTGTTGCTGAGGATAAGAAAGTAAAGGCTATTTATACAATGCTGGAAGGAGAAATAGAAGGCACTTATGATTATTGGAACGATAAAGAATTTGTTGCAGTCCTAGATAAACGTTCTGAAGATCATAAAAGCGGTCGAGTAAAGGGCATAGCTTGGGAAGATGCTAAAGCGCAAATAATGGAACCAGCTAAGAAAAAGCGATAATGAGTTAACGATAGAGCTTCATCCCGAAGCGGTATTAGAAATAAAAGAATCTTATCAATGGTATGAAGAACGTTCGGAAGGTTTAGGAGGACGTTTCATTGCATCAGTAAATAAACGCTTAAATGATATTAGTGAGAATCCCAGAAAATTTCCCAAAAAGAAGAGGAATTATCGAGAGGCACTGATAGATATCTTCCCTTATGTAGTGATATATGAACTCCTTGAAAAGGAACGCCTTGTTTTCATATCCTATATTTTCCACACAGAAAGGAATCCCAGAATAAAGTACCAACGTTAGCATTAGTGATGGTTGTTTTTCCTTACAGTTCCTTCCTCAGCCGCGCAACAGGTATGTTCAATTGCTCGCGATACTTGGCTACTGTGCGGCGGGCTATGTTGTAGCCTTTTTCCTGCAGCATTTCGGTAAGTCGTTCGTCGCTATGGGGTTTTCGTTTATTTTCGGCGCTTATAATACCATTGAGTATGGTCTTTACCTCGCGTGTAGATACTTCTTCGCCGCTTTCGGTTTGCAGTGCTTCTGAGAAGAAGTACTTGAGCTTGTAGGTGCCAAATTCGGTTTGTACAAACTTGCTATTAGCTACACGTGATACTGTAGATACATCCAGGTTGGTCATTTTGGCTATATCCTTGAGGATCATGGGCTTCAGGGTAGTTTCATCTCCGGTGAGGAAGAATTCGCGCTGGAAATCGAGTATGGCCTGCATAGAATGCAGCAGGGTATGTTGCCGTTGTTTTATAGCATCTATGAACCACTTAGCCGAATCTAGTTTTTGTTTTATAAACAGTAATGCTTCTTTCTGGCGTTTGTCTTTTTTCTCGCTGCGGTCGTAGGCGCGCATCATCTCTTTATACCCTTCAGATATACGCAGTTCGGGTGCATTCTTAGAGTTCAATGACAGTTCTAATACGCCCATATTATTGAACACAAAAAAATCGGGGATGATGTAACTTTCTGCTTTATTGAGCACCGCAAATGCAGAACCAGGTTTGGGGTTTAATTTTATGATAATGCCTATCACATCCTTAAAATCCTTATCGTTCAGGTTCAGTTGTTTCTGTATCTTATCGTAATGCTTCTTGATGAATTCATTGAAGAAAGAATCGATGATCTGTATGGCATTCTGTACCGATTTGGATTCAGGTATCCTTTTTAGCTGTAGCAGCAGGCATTCCTGTAAAGTAACTGCACATACTCCTGGAGGATCGAACTGGCGAATGTTTTCTATCAGTGCATTTACTTCCTCTATGGTAGTTTCAATATTCATTCCAAAAGCCAGATCATCTACTATGGCTGTCACCTCGCGGCGCAGGTATCCATCGTCATCTATACTTCCTATTATCTGCTCAGCTATTTTTTGTGTGCGGTCATCAAGCTCAAGCATACCGAGCTGATCTAAAAGATGATCGTGAAAGTTTGTTTCAACCCTTACTGGTACAGATTGTTTTTCGGTATCGCCACCCCCATAGTAATCATCACTGTAATCATAATTGCCTTCATCCTCATTGCGCAAAAAGTCTTCCATGTCCACCTTTTCAGCAGTATCATCGCTCAGTTCTACATCGTCTGCTTCTTCCTCAAATTTATCATCACCATCCGGTATATCACCATCCGGTTCACCCTCACCATCCTGACCATATTCCAAAGCGGGGTTTTCCTCTAATTCTTCCTTTATTCGTTCTTCAAGATTAACGGTTGCCACCTGCAGCAGCTTCATTAACTGTATTTGCTGAGGAGATAATTTTTGTAATAATTTTTGCTGCTGCGATTGTCTTAGCATAATATTCCGGGTCGGGACGTAAATTTAAAATATAACTGCATAATAATGGCATGAGAGTTGCTAAAAAGAATTGAAATTAAAAACATGATGCCAATACCACCTAGAATGCCATAGAGATGTTAATGTGTTTCCATAATATAAAGCAGTGTTGTATATTTCTGAAAATTGGGCAAAAAGTGGGTCGGCATGAGTAAAAAACCTTTTATATCACCTTCATTTTCATACGTTCCTCTGGAAGAGACGTTGCAAATTCCACAAAGGAAGAAACAACTGTTCATAGGTATTCCGAAGGAGACTTCTTTTCAGGAGAACAGAGTAGCACTTACGCCAGAAGCGGTATCTGTACTGGTAAATAATGGGCACCAGGTAGCGGTTGAGCACAATGCAGGAGAAGGGTCTTTTTACTTTGACCCTGATTACAGTGAGGCGGGTGCGCGCATAGTGTATGATAAAGCTGAGCTGTACAAAGCTACTACTATCATAAAATCGGCACCCATATCTGAGGAGGAAGCCACATTGTTGCAGCCTAACCAGGTAGTTATATCACCTATACACCTCCCTTTTTTGAAGGCCGAGATATTGGAGCAGCTGATAAAGAAAAAAATAATTGCAATAGCTTTTGAATCGATAAAAGATGATTCTGGTACCTACCCCATAGTGCGTTCTATGAGCGAAATAGCCGGGAGCTCTGCCATACTTACGGCAGCTAAGTACCTGAGCAACGTGCATAACGGCAAGGGGATACTACTTGGGGGTATAAGTGGTGTGCCACCTGTAAGAGTGCTGATAATAGGGGCTGGTGTAGTAGGTGAGTTTGCTGCACGTACAGCATTTGGGCTTGGCGCTTCGGTTAAGATATTTGATAATTCCATATACCGTCTGATGCGCCTGCAGAACAACATAGGACGCAGATGTTTTACATCGGTACTAGAACCTGTAACGCTTGCCGAAGAAATTGCCAATGCAGATGTAGCTGTGGGCGCATTGAAGCCCATAAACGGTATAACACCTGTAGTAGTGACCGATGCGATGGTAAGCCATATGAAGGCAGGATCTGTAATAGTAGATGTGAGTATAGACAGGGGTGGAGTGTTTGAAACATCGCGATTGACCAGCCACGAAAACCCTACATTTAAAAAATATGAGGTAATACACTACTGTGTACCCAACATAGCATCGGCAGTATCGCGGACAGCATCGCGGGCGATCAGCAACGTACTGATGCCAATATTACAGCAATGTGCTGATACCGGTGGTATGGAAGGCATTATACAGGCAAAAAGCGGCATAAGAAATGGTGTTTATATGTATAAAGGATGTGTGACCAATGCAACTATTGCCAAAAGATTCAATTTTAAATATACGGACCTTGACCTGTTGCTTTCGTCGCAAGTCTGATCTTATTGTTTTTTCGTAAATAGAATTATGCCCAACAAGAGATTAAACAAAGCCATTGCCGGATATCATTTGCTCATGATTCTCTCAGCGGTAGATTTTACCCTGAACGGCGGCAAGGAAATGGTGATAAGGGATTACATGGCGCAGGAATTTCCATTTCATATTAATTTGGATGCGCAGATGGATATCATCAGTAATTTGAAACCTGAAGAATGGGAACAACACTTCCTGAAGGTAGCTGATGATTTTTATGATGATGCTACAGAAGAAGAACGCATCAACCTAATGAACTTTGCTGTGCAGCTTACCAAGGCTGATAATGTGATCACCAAAGAAGAGAACCATTATTTGAACCTGCTGTTTGAAAATTGGGAACCCGCCTAACCTTATTGTATTAATTGTGTCATTTCTAGCCTAAACTGTTTTTTTACAGGATCTGTATTTTTTAGTGCGCTATATAATTGTTAAATTTACTAGTGATCTACCCATCATAGATACAGAAATATGAAGCGCATTGCCTGGATAATACTATTGTTGGCTGGGATGACCGGTTTGCAAACAGTAGCAAAAGCGTGTACCAATCCTGTCCTTTCGGCTACGCATACTAATGTGTATTGTTACAGCGGCAATAATGGTACAATTACGCTGAATGCAAGCGGAGGTAACCCGCCTTATACATTTGCATGGGCCGGACCTAATGGTTTTACATCAAATTCGCAAAACCTTACCAACCTGGTTGCAGGTACCTATACTGTCACTGTTCATGGCAGTACATGTTATTCAACACTTGTAGTAGTAGTTACGCAACCTACGCAGCTAACACTTACAGCATCTGGCGTGGCATGCATAGGCAGTACAATGAACCTGTATGCTAACCCTACAGGAGGAACGGCGCCCTACACATATAGCTGGGCAGGGCCTAATACCTTTAGTTCTTACATCCAAAATCCTGTAGTTGGTACCGTAACTGCATCGTTGGCGGGTAACTACACTGCTACTGTTACAGATGCAGATCTGTGTACAGCATCATATACAGCTGCGGTAGGTGCATACCTTATACCTAATCTTTCTACACACGCCACATACGTAACCTGTTATGGTGGCAACAATGGATCGGTGAGCCTGAGTGTGAGCGGCGGGAGCGGCTTTTCTTACTTGTGGACAGGCCCTTATAATTATACATCTACCGGACAAAATATTTCAAGCCTGGTTGCCGGCGTTTATACAGTTAATGTTACATCTAATACCGGATGCACGGCATCTAATGTAGATACTGTACTTCAGTATCCGGCAGTAGTTGCATCGGCATCATCTAACAGCCCTGTGTGTGCGGGTAGCGCGCTAAACATGAATGGTACAGGTAGTGGTGGTACCGGTATTTATACTTATAGATGGTCGGGCCCCAGCGGCTTTTCATCTGTAAGTGCATCACCAGTATTCAATCCGTCAACAGTAAGCGAAGCAGGTACTTACTATCTTACAGTAACGGACCAACTGCAATGTACAAGCACAACATCTACCACTGTTTCTGTTACCAATGGTGGCGTATTGACCGATGCTGTTACTAATGTATTGTGTAACGGAGACTCTACGGGCGCAATAAACCTGACTGTTACAGGCATAAGCGGCAGCTATAATGTGCTGTGGACAGGACCTAACGGATACTATTCAACCAATCAGAATATTACCGGCCTGAAGGCTGGTGGTTACGCTGTAGATGTATCTATACCCCAGGGGTGTATAGCACATACAACGGCAACAGTATTTCAGGCAAATGCTATGCAACTTACAGCTACAGGCAACCGGCCGCTGTGCAATGGAGCTACCTTATTGCTTACAAGCAATGCAACTGGCGGTATTGGCAACGTATCTTACTCATGGGTGGGCCCTAATGGCTTTACTTCTTCAAATCAATATCCATCTATTCCCACTATTGGTTTTAATGGCTCGGGCCCCTATGTGGTAACTGTGAAAGATGCCAATAGCTGTATTAAAACAGATACGCTGAAATTAGTAGTGGATAGTGTACCAACGCTTAGTATAATTAACAAAGATGTGCTGTGCCAGGGTGGCAACAACGGCGCCATATTACTAGCGCCAATGGGAAGCGCACCTTTTACTTTTGCATGGACAGGGCCAAGCGGGTACACTGCAAGTACACAGAATGCAACTAACCTTGTGGCTGGCGTTTATAATGTAGTCGCCACAAGTGCAGGTGGCTGCAGTACAACTGCTACTATACCTGTAAACGAGCCTGCAGCTATTACAGATACTGCAACAAACAATGGGCCACTTTGCGCTGGTGGCAGCCTAAACCTAACGGGTACTGCAACTGGTGGGGTAGGTAATTTTAACTATACCTGGAGTGACCCTAATGGGTTTAGTGTCGTGGGCCAAAATCCTTCATTAATTGCAACTGCGGCATCTGGTGGTGTATATACACTTACCGTAAAAGATGGGAATGGTTGCATAAAAACGGCTGCCACAACAGTGAGCGTTATACCCGCGCCTGTAGTTGTGCCTACAGAGAGAGAACCCCGTTGTAATGGCAATACAAATGGCAGTATTGCACTTGCTGTAACCGGTGGCATTGCCCCTATTAATTACCAATGGGGAGGGCCAGGAACATTTAACGCAAGTACGCAAAATATAAATAACCTGGAAGCAGGTACGTATTATGTAACACTAACGGGCGGCTGTAAAGCAACGTATATTGATACTATTATATTGGAAGAGCCGGCAGTACTGAGCATTACTGCGCAGACACTTGTGATATGTGCAGGTGACACGTTACACCTGGCATCCCTAATGTCAGGCGGAACAACACCTTACAACTATAACTGGACGGGACCGGGAGGTTTTATGGCAAGTACGGCAAACCCTGATAAGGGGCGTGCCACCGAGGCTGACGCAGGGGTTTATACGCTTACTGTACATGATGCTAATAACTGCCCGTTTACCCACACAGATACAGTTGTGGTAAAACCGTTACCTGTGGCTATTGTAAGCGGCGATACAGCTATATGCGCCGGCAACAGTGCAATACTTTATACTATCACTGCCTACCCGAATATTTGGAGTACCGGCGATACAGCACACGCCGTAATTGTTACCCAGCCGGGGGCATATATAGTTACAATAGCAGGCCAAAATGGTTGTACACTTATTGATACTATATCTGTAAGAGTTGATTCTACTCCGCATATAGGAACGATAGTTGTTACACAGCCTACACTTAATGGAAGTGTGGTTGAATTTACGGTGCTGAATGCACAGTTCATAACCAATTACGTCTGGAACTTTGGTGATGGCACAGGTGCAGACTCTGCATCGGTACGTTATAGCTACAATGCAAAGGGTGTCTATAACGTTATGCTTATAGGCAGCAATGCATGCGGTAGCGATACAGTAACTACAGTGGTTGTAGTAGATACATTGACAGGAGTACCTGTATTAACAGCCGGTACCAATGATATCAGTATATATCCTAACCCTGCGCAGAGCAAGCTGAACGTAATTGCAAGGCATGTAAAAGTGAACCATATACGCCTGGCAACAGTAAGTGGCAGCATGGTATATGATGAGGCTATATCTACAGCCGGGCCTTATAGGATAGATGTATCGCAGCTTGCAGGTGGGCTTTATATTTTATATATGGATACTGACGCAGGTATGGCAGTACATAAAGTAGAGGTGATGCGTAATAATTAATCCCGCACTGCATTCTTCATTTCTACTTCAAGAGCATTAAGACTTTGCACGATCTCTGTAAGCGACACCAGCAATGAGATGATGAAAGTGAATATGCTGAGCACGAAAATAACTGTTGCAGCCACCGTCCATGTCATGAAGATGCAGCACATGCATATTGCACACAACAAAAAGCTAAATACGCCAAATACCTGCATGGTGCGAATGAGCCGCAGGCGGCTGCGCAGATGCTGTATTTGTAATTTTATATGTGCTTTGTCTTCGGTATTCTTATATTTTTCGAGTAATGTACGGATGAGGTTTGCCAGTGCCAGAAAACGATTGGTATGAGATAACATAAGCAATGATATAGCCGGAAATAACAGGCCGGGTGTAGTGATGGAGATATCCATGCTTATTTTAATTTAGACCTTGTGATTACAATAAAGAAAATGCCGTTATATTTGCAATATTATTTGCCTCAAGGGCAAAAAAAAGGAGTCTTAGAAAAGACCCCACTGCAGTATATATAGTAATCTTTAAGTTCAATTTTTAATACTTTATAATAATACTAGATGTAGTGATTATAAAGTGAACTTCTTCAAAACTTACACGGGCTGACCTTTAAGAAGCCCGTTTTCTTTATTTCTAGGTCAAAAATAACACTTGATTTTTATAATCTCCTAAATATAGAATAAAAAGTTACGCAATCGTTGTCATTCATACGATAGTATCAATTTCAGGTAATACGGCTCCGTTTATAAAGTTTTTAAGATGGATTTGAGCTGAGAAAGGTCGTTTATACTTTTGCCATCGTACCCTGTGAACAGCATTTTGTTATCGGGTGTGTGACGCAAAATGAATGTGATACCATTATCGTCTGCAGCTTTTTTATCAGCAAGGGCATCACCAACAAAAACTACCTGTGTAGGATCCAATTTTTGTGCATTTAGGATATACCTTGCCCAATGCCCTTTTTTTTCGGGCGAACCAAAGATGCCTGAAAAGTAAGTGCCCCACCCTTTTTGTGTTAGTATGGCTTTTATTTCATCAGTGGGCGTGGCCGTTATAACCCAGTACGTATATTGATGCCAATGCTCTTTTAAAAATGAGGTAGTACCGGGCACTTCTGGTGCAGCTATAACGCCTGCCATTACCAATTCTGAAAAACGGTTAGACCATTTTTGAAGTTCAGTATCCGAAATGTCTGTATGCAATAAGGTTTTATGGTAGTAGCGTATTTTATCGTACCGCGATACACCGCCATGTGCCTGATGGTAGGCTACAACCGCATCGGCAACTTCTTGCCCATAAGATGCGTACAGCTGCCTGAATGCTTCGGTCTTCACTTGGACAGACTCGCACAGCACACCATCAAAATCAAAAAAAATATTGGTGATCATATAAACTATAAGTACTCAAATTTTGCGCCAGTATGTACCACGAGCAAAGAATGATTTGAATGAATAAGTAATTAGGCTGTTCAGGGCCCTCCAACCTCCCGTTTTACTTTTTGCATGTATTCCCGTACTTTGATGCCACTTATGAAGTGGCTGAATATCCGTAATTTTTTGTTGCAACCGCGCGTGGTGCTGGCGCTGTATATTATTATGGCTGTAGTGGCCAGTGTGCAGCTTATAGCGCTGGGTACACATATGATGGCTGCCCCTACCATCGATGTGCATTCCACCGATATTGTAAATAACCCAGAGACCGCAAAGCTGTTTGTAGGCAATTATTTTACTGAATATAATAACTATGTCATCTTCAGGCAATCGTTTTTCCATTTAATACATGGGCAAAACCTGTACACCATTTACCCTAAGGAACAGTGGGACCTGTACAAGTATAGTCCCACGTTTGCTCTGTGCATGGGCGCGCTTGCCTACATGCCCGACCTGTTGGGGCTTACCATATGGAACCTGCTGAACGCACTGACACTGCTGGCAGCTATACGGATGCTACCTTTTACTGTAAAGGTACGCAGCATGTTGTGCTGGTTTGTAGCTATAGAAATGCTTACATCGCTGCAAAATGCGCAAAGCAATGCCCTTATGGCCGGGCTGATGATAGGCGCTTTTTGTTGCATGCAAAACGGCAAAGTACAGTGGGCTACGCTGTGGCTGGTACTGGCCACCTTTATAAAGCTATACGGGGCCATAGGTTTCTGCCTGTTCTTGTTTTACCCTGGCAAAGTGCGTTTTATATTGTTTGCAGCATTGTGGACTGTACTGCTGTTTGTATTGCCGCTTGTAGCTGTGCCTATGCAAGCATTGTTGTGGCAGTATCATAACTGGGCTACTATGCTGGCAGCAGATCAGGCGGGATCTTACGGGTTATCGGTAATTGGGTGGCTGCATGCATGGTTTGGCGTGGAGCAAGGTAAGAGTATAGTGAGCATTGTTGGAATAGCATTGTTCCTGCTGCCGCTTGTACGATTTAAGATGTATGGCAACCTTGTTTTCAGGCTGCTTACCCTGGCTTCTATGCTGTTATGGGTGATTATTTTTAATCATAAAGCAGAATCGCCAACGTTTGTCATAGCAGTTGCCGGTGCGGGCATCTGGTATTTTAGCCGTCCATATGCTTTGTGGCGTACTGTAATCTTATGGTTAGTGTTTGCATTTACCACACTTTCTGTGACGGATATTTTTCCACATATATTAAAGCAACAGTTTTTTACACCGTATGTGATAAAGGTGGTGCCGTGTATATTGGCATGGGTGGTTGTATTTATACAATTGCTGCTGCTGAAGGAAAATGCAATCGTTTCCCAAAATGGTACAGAAGTTGTAGGATATAAAGACCAAAACAATCATTTGTAATAACAGCACAGATTTAGTTATACACAATTCGTTGTATAAGAAAAAAGTGCATGTAAAAAATAATGATTGGTAAAAAGGTTTTATGTGCTATTTTTGTCCATACTTTTTTTAATAAAAAAAGAATATTTATGCAGGTATATGGTAGTAAAAATTCGTCAGTAACCCTTACTGACTTGGGGATCAATGCGGGTACATCTCATTGGAACCTTTCGCCCGAAGAATTGGTAAAGCAGACTTTACAGTTTGAACAAGGAGTGTTGAATGACACTGGAGCATTGTGTGTAAATACCGGCAAGTTTACCGGCCGCTCGCCTAAAGACAAGTTTACCGTAAAGGACGCGATAACAGAGAAGAGTGTTGACTGGGGTGATGTAAATATCCCAATGGCGCCAGACGTATTTGACAAACTATATGATAAGGTATGTAATTACCTGGCAGGTAAGGAATTATGGGTGCGTGATGCTTATGCATGTGCATCTGAAGAATACAGGTTAAATGTATTGGTGATAAATGAAACACCGTGGGCTAATCTTTTTTGCAACAATTTGTTTTTGCGCCCTACAGCCGAAGAGATCAAAACACAGACGCACGACTGGCTGATATTGCAGGCGCCCGAATTTCAGGCAGATCCTGCTGTGGATGGTACACGCCAGGGTAACTTTACTATTGTGAACTTTACCCGCAAGATCATACTAATAGGTGGCAGCGCCTATACCGGCGAAATGAAGAAAGGTATATTTGGTGTGCTGAACTTTGTATTGCCACACGACCATAAGGTGCTGAGCATGCACTGTTCTGCCAACGAGGGCAAGGACGGCGATGTAGCACTGTTCTTTGGCCTGAGCGGAACAGGTAAAACCACCCTGAGTGCAGATCCACAACGCGCCCTGATAGGCGATGACGAACATGGATGGTCTGAACATAACGTATTTAACTTTGAAGGCGGTTGCTATGCAAAATGTATAGACCTGAGCGCTGAAAAAGAACCAGAAATATTTGCAGCTATAAAGCCAGGTACTTTGCTTGAAAATATAACTTTCAAGGCAGGAACCAATGAGGTGGACTATGCTGATAAGAGCATTACTGAAAATACCCGTGCCGCTTACCCAATAAATTTTATAGGCAACTCAAAAGAACCATCGTACGCCGGTACTCCAAAGAATATATTCTTCCTTACCTGCGATGCGTTTGGCATACTGCCCCCAATATCTAAACTGACCAAGAACCAGGCTATGTATCACTACGTGAGTGGCTATACAGCTAAGGTTGCCGGTACAGAAATGGGTGTTACAGAACCACAGACTACCTTCTCAGCATGTTTTGGTCGTGTGTTTCTGCCATTGCACCCCGTAGCTTATGCAGAATTACTGGGTAAGAAACTGGAAGCAGACCCAAGTATTAATGTATGGTTGATCAATACAGGCTGGAGCGGTGGTGCTTATGGCACCGGTAACCGTATGAAGCTGAGCTATACCCGCAGCATGATAACTGCAGCTATGACCGGCCAACTGAACGATGTAGCTTACGAGCCACACCCGGTGTTTGGCATACTGATGCCTGAAAGCTGCCCTGGTGTACCTGCTGAAATACTATCGCCACGTAATACATGGAGCGATAAGGAAGCATATGATAAAAAGGCTAACGAACTGGCACAGCTGTTTGTGAAGAACTTTGATAAATATGCATCGGAAGCGAACGAGGAAACACTGGCAGCCGCACCTAAGATGCTGGTAAATGCTGAATAATATACCTTGATTTATAAAAAAGAAAGGCAGCCTTTGGGTTGCCTTTCTTTTTTACGTTATGTACACAAGGTTAAATTAATAGCTTAGCGGCGTTTAATACGATGGTGATAACTGATGTTAATATTTGTGATGCAACCGGAACGCATAAAATAAATATATCTCTATGTTCTTGTGCGAAAGGATAGCGTTTATGGGTGTGTCTTTATAGTTTATGAAGATGCGCTTATTGTAACAATTGTATAGCCTTTAACGCAATATGGGCGCTATTTTCAGTATCTTTGCATGAGGTGACTGGCAGGATAAAAACAGGTGCGCCGGAGGCGATTTCCCACCCTAATTTTTTATATATACCGCTTTTTTTTGAAAAAACAAATAGGGTTGAGGCTGATTTTGCGGAAATGCCTGTAGAATGGATGTTAAAAATTTATCCCCATTCACTGTATTTCTTATTCTTTTACAGGCAAGCAAATTTGATATTTTCGTTATCCGAATTTTACTGAAACACATCTTTTATATTAAAAAACTAATACGCATGAGCAATCCAAGGAAAGAGGGCAAAGGTCTGTCGTTCAAAAGGCACTACACTCGCGATGGCGTAAAGGCCTTTGATATGTTTGAATACGATTACCGGACATCGGTAATACGTAACCCAAACGGAGAGAAAGTATTTGAAATGACGAATGTAGAAGTGCCGAGCCATTGGTCGCAGATAGCAACCGATATACTGGCGCAAAAATACTTTCGTAAGGCAGGCGTTCCGCAGGCCGATGGCACCCTGGGCCATGAAACTTCTATAAAAGAAGTGGCTAACCGTATGGCAGGCTGCTGGCGTATGTGG
>JABDEZ010000009.1 GCA_013286835.1 Bacteroidota bacterium | reverse complement strand
TGGCGCTAAGGCCAGGGTACACATTCAAAAAGGTTTGGGTTTCAAACACAACACGGCAAACAGCTTCATCGGCACAGGTGATGGGGTTTATAAGGGCTGGCCATTAAAAGCGGTAACAGAATAATACAATAATCATTTTCCACGTATCCTTGTGCACTTAAACGTGCTTTTTAACAATTTATTTCTTGCGCTGCATAATTATATGCTTGTCTAAAATCAACATTGATTGTGTATGCACACGAGGCGCATGTTTTACGCTTTCGCACACGACCTGCACGTAGCAAGCGGTTGTTGATAAAAGATAAGTACCTGTGCCATCCGGCTACACTTATTTTTTTAGCTTCCCGGCGTTTTGCAGGAGTAAGGTTGGCCATAAAGGTGATAAGCATTTCATGCTTTTGTTGTTGTCTGTTCATGTTTCAACAGTTTTAGTTTTTTATCGTTGTCAGGCGCTTTTCAGTAGTGCCTGTGGTATTGCGTTGTGTATGTAAAACAGTTCATCCTGTACTATTTCAAGTCCTGCACTATGTAGTTGGGCGGCTACTTGTTCTGTATGCCTGTCAGCCAGCAGCAATGCTTTTGCGGGTTCATGTACAGTGCGTACATAGTTGGGTAGTTTTGCAGCCAGCAGTTCCAATACCACTTTCTGGCTGTAGCCCTTACGTATCTTCAGCCGCGGTGTTCCCAGCCTGAAGCCTACTATCCCATACGGAGTACCAATGCTTCTCCTGTTGGCAAAAAGTATGGTCTTCTGCTCGCGGCAATAAGTTTCTATTACACTATATGCGCTGCATTTATTATGCTCCAGGCACGTAAGCTTGGGTGCATATTTTTTTCTTACTTCTTCAAGCTCTAGCTGCAGTTCTTTCGTTAATGCAGTTTCGTTTTGCAGTGCCGTGCTATATTGTTCCAGCGCTGTTTGAAAGGCAATGCCTGTTACATTTTTCACTGCCGGCACGGCTATCTTTATCTTGGGGTTATAGGTTTTCATGTGGTTTATTTTTTAAGGTTTTTATTGTTACTGTTATTCTACCGCAAACCATCTGTTTGCTACATTACACTCACTACTACGATGCTAACGCACTCATCTTTTGCAGCAGTCCGCCTACAATCACTTTGGCATAGCGGTCGTGGCGTATATCCAGCATGTTCCACAGTTGGTAGAAGGCCATGGCTTCTGTTCCGGTCAGGTTCAGTGTGTATCGCTCCTGTCTGCGGTCCACCATTTGTTGCAGCCGGTGCTCCAGTTCCAGCATGTATTCTTTCAGCAATCTTCCGTGTTCGTTCTCAGGTTTAAAATCTTCCTTCATCGATACACAAAGGCTATGCAGCGCTTCCAGCCGTTCCCCGGTCACCCGTATGGGTATTATTCGTTTATCCATTGGTTCACAGTATTTAAAGCATGTTTGTATTGGGCTGTAAACACAACATCATTAGTGTACAGCAGGTTTTGTGCACGGGTCAGCGCATTCATTATAGAGGTATGGTCTTGTCCGCCAAACAGCAAGCCTATCTGTTTCAGCGTTATGGTAGGGTAGTAATACCTCAGCAACAGCGCAGCCACAAAGCGCACTTCTACTACTTGCCGCTTCCTGTTTTTCTCTTGGAATACTTCTGGCGATGTATTAAGTGAGCGCGCCACCACTCGCAACATCTGTTCAGGACTTTTCAGCGGGTTATCGCTGGGGCACAGTACCAGCGTTACCCGCATGCCGGTCTTGGTTCTTATTTGCTGTTCTGCTGCGCGGGTTATGTGGCGGGCGGCAGTTTGTGTCATTGCGTAGCTCATAATTATTCTGTTTTTATCGTTTCATTTATTTTTTGTCATTCATGCATCAAGCTGCTTTGCGGCGGCTGTGTTGCACCAGGTGCTCTATGCCATGCAGGCTGTTACCGCACTGTTCCTTTATGTAGTCTATCACATCAGCGTTTGTAACACCATTAGCTCTGCATATCATATCCACATCGTTAGGTCCTGGTCGGCCAAGGGTTATGAACCTGCGGCCTATCGTATTGTATATCATCGCAAACCCTTCGCGGTTTTGCCGTGCTCCGGTAATAATACGTGTGCTCAATTCTTCATTGCCCATTATCACTATTCCACAGCGGTCACCCACACAGTTCACTATGGTTATTAAAAAGTGCAGCACACGGTCTTTAAGCTTGTGGGCATCATCTATTATCAATAGGGGTTCGTTGCGTTCTGCTATGGTGTCGGCAAATTGTTGCACCAGTTGGGGTACCGTCCCCGTTACAGGTTGGTTCAGGCTTTCCAGCAATGCGGTAATAAAAGTTTTGCGGTTGTGTAGTTCCGAGCAGCTTATAATGGCAGCAGTTTCGTTTTCACGCACATATTGGCAGGCAGTAAACGTTTTGCCCAGTCCATTACTAATGGCAATGCCATAGGCAAGTGCAAAATGTTGGGCATCGCTAAACAGTATGCGCAGCAGCAGGTGGGTGCCCGTATCTGCCGGATTCCATTCATTCTGGAAAAAGCCTATCTGCCGCGCTAGTTGGTGCCACGTTTTTTCGGTCACCATCTCCCAGTTGTTGTGCAATACCTGCGCTATATGCTGGGTGGTAATGCCCTGCAATGTGGCTGCAGCGGCAATGCTGGTGGGGTGCGTAGCCACGTAGCGCACCAGCGCTTCTTTGATCTGTAATTTCTGTTCTGTTGTCATACGGCTCTGTTTATTCTGGTTTATAATTTTATTATTTAGACAAATTATTTGGCACAAATATTTTTTATTAGCTATCTTTGATGTCATATAAATTGTACTACGACACAAAAGTATTCCAAATTATTTGACAAATCCAATTTTGTGGACAAATTTGCTAAAAATATTTTTATATGAATCTATCAGGCAATCTTAAGTTCTTAAGAAAAAAAGCCGGTAAGACACAAGACGGATTGAGCGCTGATGTGAGTATAGGCCGCACCACTATTGCCAATTACGAGGCGGGCATCAGTGAGCCCAACTTGGAAACCTTGATGGTTTTTGCCAATTATTTTGGAATTTCAGTAGATATGCTTTTGTCAAGAAATTTGGATAAAGAGGGATTGCCTGATATCAATGCTGCTCTAAGCATGGTTCCTCATAGTGGCAATATCCCATACAATAAAGTACCCCAGGTAATAAGTGTCGATCGAAATGGCAACGACAATATTATATACGTACCTGTAAAAGCAAGGGCTGGCTACCTGCTGGGCTATGGCGATCCTGAGTTTATGGAAACACTGCCCACCTTCAGGCTGCCAGGACTCAGCAATGCTACCTTCAGGATGTTTGAGGTAGATGGCCCTTCTATGGCGCCCAACATCATGCATGCCGATCGTATTATAGGAGAATGGATAGAAGGCTTTGACAAGATACGTGACAATAGAGTACATGTTATTGTCCACAAAGGTGGAGTTGCTGTGAAACGCATACTCAACCGTATAGAAGAACGTGGTAAGCTTTACCTCAAGTCAGACACCATCGCACATCGCCACGAATTCCCCACAGTTGAGATAGATCCCGAAGACGTAAAGGAGATCTGGTACGGCCGCCTCAAGATCAGTGGCGACTTTAGCGAACCTGCCGAAGTCTATCACCGCCTCGCCGACCTGGAAGTAGATGTAATGGAGATGAAACGGTTTATGAAGGGGAAGTAATCGAATGCCGTAATACTATTTATATTACACAGAAAATGTAATTTCAGGATTGATAGCTTGCAATGGAACAATTAATAGAACAGAATTTGCCTAAGATAAAAGAGCTCATGTTATCACATGGCGTAGAGGCGGCATACCTGTTCGGCAGTGCTGCTCGTGGCGAAATGACTATTGATAGTGACGTTGATTTTATTATCAGGTTTCCAGAGGATATGAATTATGTAACCTACGCTGATAACTACTTTGCTTTGGCAGATGCACTGGAAAGCCTGTTACATAAAGGTGTAGATCTGGTTACAGAAAAGACACTAAAGAACCCATATTTACTTCAAAATATTAACCGGCACAAACTGCAGGTGATATGAAATGGAACTAATGTTGTATGTACTGATTATACGAAATATATAATTCTCTCAATGCATATTATAGTATATTAATGGTAGTTAAGAATATAGGATTTTTTATCTTGTAGCATAAACAATTTAAATATGCAAAACTTACAAGCCCAACAAAATGAAAATGGTAGGCAAGATATGGATGATTTAAAAATTAAATTTGATGGACAAACTCACCAAATTGAAGCAAATACTTTAATCAATAGTTTACTTCATCTCAATACAATTATTCAGGAAATTAATAAAGAATTAAAAACGGATAAAACTATTTCTATAAAGATCAATGCTTTACCAGAAGGTAGTTTTCCCTCTGGTCGAAGGCTCCCCTTCGTCCTCAAACACGGGAAGCATCCGCTTCCCAAAACAAACATAGGTTATATACGCAACGCCATTTAGCCCCCGACCCCAGTGCTTTATTCCCATCCTATAACCCTGGCTTTCAAGCCAGGGTACATATGCACAAAATATTTTGGCTTTAGCCGTGATTAATGTAGTTGTTGATTGAATTACAACCCCCTCGCGTGAAACATCCCCTCCCGTGGAACTGTGCACATCTTCTTTTGGAAAACCGCTTCCACAGGTTGTACCTTACACTGTGATACAAACAAACAAATCGTGTCCATCTTGCAATCCAATAATCCTGTTCAAGACAAAAAAAACAGACATTTCCCCAAAACCCCTTACCAGCAAAGCATTTCACACAAAACTAAAAATGTCGGTCGACGGACATTTCAAGACATTTCGAGTATATAATACCCTCCATCAATTCTTTAAAGGACGGGTTAGAGACCGTAATACCTAACATGCCCCAGGTCCAATAGATATACAACTGCTGACCTTATATTCAGCCACCTTTTTTTGTGCCGATTCTTCATCGGCAGCAAAAAACCAGTGGCCAACAATCAGGGAACCAATACGTAACACGCAGCAGGGCTATCTTTTTTTCTTTGCTTACTTTATTTTTTGGACAAGCAAAAAAGAAAGTAAGGTTCTCGCGAATGACTCATAAAATTGATTAATTAACAGACATTTTTACCAAAACCCTTACTAGCAAATCATTTCACCAAAAACTAAAAATGTCGGTCGGCGGACATTTCAAGACATTCCACTCACCAAACAGACATTTTTATAGATTGTACCTCGGCAAGATCAACTCTGTCCGCCACCGGACCCAACCAGACAGTTAAAAATAAATGCATATTACATGCTGCAAATGCTTCAAGGTATTCTAGCACTAAGTCTGTCCGGTTTTGCAATAAAAGTCGGACAGGACAACACCAATAAATTCACACTACAAATGCCAAATAAAGCCGCTCAATAGTCTATACCAACATTCCACAATTTTCACCCCACGCTAACTAATAATAAGATAATTTTGCACTTATTTTCAGCATGGCAGATTTATACCTACATAATTCATATACAAGGCAAAAGGAAAAGTTTGAACCTATAACCCCTGGCTATGCAGGCCTTTATGTATGCGGCCCTACCGTTAGCGGCGAAAGCCATCTTGGCCACGCACGCCCCTACATCACTTTCGATGTAGTGTACCGCTACCTGCAGCACCTGGGTTACCGTGTGCGCTATGTACGCAATATTACCGATGCCGGTCACTTTGAAGAAGAAGGCCGTGAAGCGGTTGATAAGGTGAGCGACAAAGCCAAGCTAGAAAAAATGGAACCTATGGAGCTGGTACATAAATATACCAACCTGTTCCATTGGGGTATGCGTCTCTTTAATACGCTCGATCCTAGTATAGAGCCCACCGCTACTGGTCATATCATAGAGCAGATAACTATGATAGAGACCATTTTGAAAAAGGGTTATGCATACGAGGTGAACGGCAGCGTTTACTTTGATGTTAAAAAATATGCAGAACACTACCCATATGGTAAGCTCAGCGGCCGTATAATAGACGACCTGCTGGAAACCACCCGCGAACTGGAAGGGCAGGACGAGAAAAAGAACAAGACCGATTTCGCCCTATGGAAAAGTGCGCCACCGCAGCATATCATGCGTTGGAAGAGCCCTTGGGGCGATGGGTTCCCAGGCTGGCACATAGAGTGCAGCGCCATGAGCAGCAAGTACCTGGGCGAAACATTTGATATACATGGCGGTGGTATGGACCTTCAGTTCCCCCACCACGAGAGTGAGATTGCCCAAAGCACTGTTGCTCACGGTCATGCACCGGTAAACTACTGGATGCACAACAATATGATCACCATCAACGGCAAGAAGATGGGCAAGAGCTACAACAACGTCATCAAGCTCACTGAGTTGTTCAGCGGCAATCATCCTATATTGGAGCAGCCATACCACCCTATGGTAGTGCGCTTTTATATATTGCAAACACATTACCGCAGTACGCTCGATTTCAGTAACGAAGCCCTGCAAGCTGCAGAAAAAGCTTTCCGCAGACTATGGGAAGCATACGAGGTATTACAGAAACTGCAACACCCCGACGGTGCAGCAACAGATGCTGAACTGGATAAGCAGGTGGTAGAATGGTGCCATAGCTGCGGAGAGTATATGAGCGACGACTTTAATACTGCCAAGGTATTAGCGAGTTTGTTCGAACTGGCCCCGGTAATTAATGGCATTAAGGGCGGACAAATAGACATTAAGGCGATCAGCAGTGATACGCTAGCGTTGCTGCAACTAACCTTCACTACTTACCTGGTGGATGTTTTAGGTATGCAGGCATTGCAGGTAGTACAAAATAATAACCTCGATAAGGTATTGCAACTGCTGGTAGAAATAAGAAAAGATGCCCGCGCCCGTAAAGACTTTGCAACCAGCGACCAGATACGCAACAGCCTGGCACAAGCCGGGGTAATGCTGAAAGACGAAAAGGATGGCACAGTAAGCTGGACGCTGGAAAACTAAACAACTAAATGAAAAAAATAACCAAATTGCTCCGCTACCTGGCCGATTACAAAAGCCAGATAGTATTGTATTTTATAGCCAATTTATTATCCATTATTTTTTCGCTGTTCTCATTCGGTATGCTGGCCCCTGTGCTGCAGGTGCTGTTCATGGGCAAAGAGCCGCCAAAATTGAGCATACACCCCGATCTGCTGGATAAAATAAACTATTACGTGTACGGTTTCATACTACGGGAAGAACCACTAAATGCCTTGGCAATAGCCGTGGGCATCGTGATCATATTCACTATTCTGAAGAACCTGTTCCTTTATATCTCTGTATATATACTCAACCCGTTGCGCAACATGATATTGCGCCGCCTGCGCGATGACCTGTTTACCAAAACACTATCATTGCCTATAGGCTTCTTTACAGAAGAGCGCAAAGGCGATCTCATTAGCCGCATGACCAATGATATAAACGAGGTAGAGTTATCCATCATGAGTGTGCTGGAAGTCTTTATCCGTGAGCCTTTAACCATCATTATCACAATTGGTGCAATGCTGTTCATCAGTGTGCAGCTTACTTTATTCTTTGTACTATTCCTTCCCATCCCCGTACTCATCATTGGCCAGTTGGGCAAAACGCTGAAACGCCCGTCAAACGAAGCTCAGGAACAACTAGGCAATATGCTTGGCGTACTCGATGAAACCATCGCCGGCATGCGGGTGGTAAAAGCCTTCAATGCCGAGAAAAACCAACACTTAAAATTCACACAGATCAATAACATCCTGTTCAGGGCACGTAATAAAATCGCTGCACGCAGGGAGCTGGGTTCTCCATTATCCGAGGTTATTGGGATAGCTATGGTGGGTGTTGTTTTATGGTATGGCGGCAAGCTTATTTTCTCCAGCCAAACCTCGCTTACCGGCCCGCTGTTCGTGGTGTACATCGGTTTGATGTACCAGATCATAGCGCCTTTCAAAAACTTGTCGAGTGCCAATTATAATGTGCGCCGGGGTACTGCCGCGCTCGATCGTATAGAGCAGTTAATGAGTGTAGAAAACACCATCTTGGAAGCTCCAGATGCCAAACACATTCAAAACTTTGAAAAAGGTATTGAGTTCAGGAACGTAAGTTTTGCCTATGGCGATAAGCAGATTTTGCAAAGCATAAACTTCACTATTGGCAAAGGCAAGACCATTGCATTAGTAGGTGCCTCCGGTGCCGGTAAATCTACACTTGCCGACCTCATACCGCGCTTTCACGATGTAACAGGTGGCGAAATACTCATTGACGGTGTCAATGTAAAAGACTGTAAAATAGACGATCTCCGCAGGCTGATGGGTGTGGTAGGGCAAGACCCTATATTGTTTAACGATACTATTTACAACAACATTATACTCGGTACCGGTGGTGCTACAAAAGAACGTGTGGAAGAAGCTGCAACAGTTGCCCACGCTCACACATTTATTATGGCTAAGCCCGATGGCTATAATACAGTCGCTGGCGATAGAGGATCAAGGCTAAGTGGCGGCGAACGCCAGCGTGTCACCATAGCACGTGCACTCCTTAAAAATCCGCCTATACTTATATTGGATGAAGCCACATCATCACTGGATACCGAAAGTGAACGCATAGTACAGGATGCTATTAACAAACTGATGCAGAACCGTACTTGTATAGTAATAGCACACAGGCTGAGTACGGTGCAGCATGCTGACGAAATAATAGTCCTTGAAAAAGGCCGCATCATGGAGCGTGGCACACATGCCGGGCTCATACAACAAGACGGAATATATAAACGCCTTGTAGAAATGCAGCAGGTGAAATAGTGGGTCGCAAATTACCAGGGCGTTAGAAGAAAGGTAGAATTGTTTAGCTTGGCAGAACAGTAGCACTGCTGCCTGCACAAAGCTGCGTCGGCAGCAGCGGTAATCGCTGCTGACTGCCTTTTTTCTTTACTTTTTTTGGCATCAAAAAAAGTAAAGAAATGAAGAGCAGAATTTCCAGGTAGATCCGCAAAATACTATTGTCACAGGATATTTTTACAACACGCGAGTCACAGAAGATCCACCCCAGATTGTATAAGTTATTTTGTCTCTGTTCCTTAGCTTATACTTATATTTGTGTATAACCTCTACGCAAAATGAACAAGATATTAGTTACCGGCGGTTGCGGCTACATTGGCGGCCATACTATAGTTGACCTTGTAAAGAATGGCTTTGAAGTAATATCTGTCGACAACCTGTCGCGCGGTTCTTTGCGTATGTTGGGAGGCATCAACAAAATATTGGGTAAAACCATCAAGAACTATAAAGTTGACCTTTGTGATCTTGAAGATACAGAAGCTGTTTTTATAGAAAACCCTGATATAGTTGGTGTCATACATTTTGCAGCATACAAAAGTGTACCCGAATCTGTAAAAGAGCCACTTAAATATTTTCGCAACAACCTCAATTCGCTGGTAAATATTTTGCAATGTGCCCAGGAGTACGATGTTAATAATTTTGTCTTCTCATCATCATGCTCAGTGTATGGTAATGCTACCACGTTACCAGTAGTTGAGGATGCACCGTTAGGCGAAGCTCAAAGCCCATACGCCCGTACCAAGCAAATGGGAGAAGCAATATGCAGGGATTTTTCAAACCAGAATTCTAGGTTCAATGCAACGCTGCTGCGCTACTTTAATCCGGTTGGTGCACACCCTAGTGGCCTTATAGGTGAGCTGCAGGAGGTGCCCGAGAACCTGGTGCCATTCGTTACACAGACTGCAATAGGCAAGCGCAAAGAAATGATGGTGTACGGCAGCGATTATCCCACCCGCGATGGCAGTTGCGTGCGCGATTATATACATGTCATGGATATAGCCAACGCACATACCAAAGCATTGCAACACCTTATTAAAGGCGACAACGCAGAGCGTTGCGAAGTATATAACCTCGGTAACGGCAACGGTGTAAGTGTATTGGAACTGATAAGTGCCTTTGAGAAAGTAAGTGGCAAAAAGCTCAATTATAAAATTGGCCCGCGCCGCCCCGGCGATGTAGTGGAAGTATATGCTAATAACAATAAAGCACAAACTAATTTGGGCTGGCATACACAATACGATCTGGAGCAGATGATGGACACCGCCTGGAAATGGGAAGTTGCCCTCAATCGCGAAGCCGAGCAAGTAAAGCTCAACTAATACAAGCCTTTTAAAGTTCTGTAAGGATATTATGTCTAGCGAGCACTTGTCTATGCATTGTGAGCAAAAAACAAGATGTAGAAATTATTAGCTGGGCAGAACAGTAGTACTGGTGCCTGCACAAAGCTACGTCGGCAGCAGCGGTAATCGCTGCCGACTGCCTTTTTTTGGGCATCAAAAAAAGTAAAGAAATGAAGAGCAAAACTTCCGGAATAAAATAGTAGTCAAGAGCTTATTTTTTCACACTATTCTGGTCTATATAATCCGCCATAGTATTGATGTCAACAAGCACCTTACGACCATCCTTAGGGTCGTTAATGCTGATACCGTACTCACGTTTCAGCAGTACTATCAGCTCCAGCGAATCTATTGAATCCAGACCCAGTCCATCACCAAACAGGGGTTCATCATCTTTAATATCTGCAGGTGTCAGGTCTGTAAGGTTCAGAAATTTTATGATCTGGGTTTTGAGTTGTTGCTTTAGTTCTTCTTTTTCCATAGTATCTAAATTAGGTTTTTACGCCTCAGGCCCCACAGTGTCAGTGCCTGGAAAATTATAGCGATCAAAATTAGTGATAAAACATTTGGCAGCACGTTTGCAAGCGTACCATCTTTTAAGAACAGTTCGTAATAAGCTTGCAAACACCAATGCAGCGGCGATATTTTGCTTATTGTATGGAACGATGCAGGCATAGCAAAACTGGGTACCATCAGTCCGCCTATAGCTGCGAGTATCACAACAGACATAGCGCCAAAACCATTTGCCTGTTCTTGTGTTTCGGCAAAGACACCTATGCAAATGGCATAGCTTACGGCACACCATCCGCATGCTATTGTTACTACCAGCAGCGCCAAAGTATCGGTAGGCAATTTTAGTCCCGGCAGGCCTATGTGTGGAAACAACCATATGCCTATGCAGCATATAATAACTGCCTGCAAAAAGGTAACTACAAGGTAGGTAAGTTGTTTAGATAATAGGCCTATCCAAAATGGTGTAGGCAATGTTTTCAACCGTATAAAACTCCCGCTACGTTTCTCACGCACCACACTGCCACCCAGCGATAGTATGATAAAGAACATCGCAAATATGGTCCAGGAAGGCACGTTGTGTTGCGTAGCATTGGGTACATCGCGTTGATTTCTGGATAAGGGCACCTCATTTATTGGCGACTGACTGCCCAGCAATTCACGTTCTGTACTATCTGGCAGTGGCTTGTCGTTAAGTGAGGTATAGAGTTGCTTTAAGGTTTCGCTGCTGCCCGTAAGCTGCAATGCACCCTGTATAGCGCCTTCTATAGAAAATCGATAGGCATCCTGCAATACCGGGTCGTAATACAACGTCACGGGCACACTAGTTACGTGCTTATTATTGCTATCAGCCGGCAGGCCAAAACTTTCAAGCGCTTTGCTGCTTACATTTTTTGCCTTGTCGTGTACGTTCTGAGAGAAATCAGGGGGTATCAGTATTGCTATCATTGCGCCCTTTTCGCGCACCAGTTGTTTTATATCTTTTTCATTATTAGAAGCAGGTACAGGTATCAGGTTCAGCAACCCTACTTTATCCAGTGCAGTTATAAATTGTTTGCTTACGGCGCCTGTATCCTTATTGCACAAAACAGTAGTGAGTTTATTCTTGTTCACCATCTGGAAAGCGCTGTTCTGTATGCTGGTAACAATAATAACAAGCAGTACCGGCATACCGAATATCAATGCCAGTCCCACTTTATCGCGGAGCAGGATCTTCGTGTCTTTCAGTATAGATGCCCAGAGTTTGTACATGCCTGTTGGTAACTAATTGCGGTAGCTTTTACCTGTTATTTTTAAGAATAGATTTTCAAGGCTTGATGTATTGTGTTGCTCCAGCAACTCATTAATGCTACCCTTAGCTACAATTTTACCCTCGTCTATCAACGCCATTTCATTGCACAGGTCTTCGGCCTCATTTAGCTGGTGCGATGTATAAACAAGAGTAGTGCCGTTATTATTCAGCTCTTTTAGGTAGCTGATAATTGCATGGCGTGTTTGTACATCTACTCCCACTGTAGGCTCATCCAGGAATAGCACCTTGGGGTTGTGTATTACACCAATAGCAAGATTCACCCGCCGTTTCATACCACCAGAAAATGTTTGTACTTGCTTGTTTCGTACATCTTCAAGCCCCAGTATATGCAGCAATTCTCTGGTACGCTTCATTATAGTATTGCCGTCAAGGCCGGCCCATGCCCCAAAGAAGTGCAGGTTTTCTGCCGGTGTTAGTTCCTTATAAAAAGAAAGTTCCTGTGGCACAAAGCCAAACAGTTTATTGATCTCCTTATTCCGGGTAGCCGTATTATGCCCCAGCAATTTAATACTCCCTTCCTGCGGATACAACAACCCTGTCATAAGGTTCATAAGTGTGGTTTTGCCTGCACCATTAGGACCAAACACACCAAACCTGTCACCCTGCTTTATTTTTAAGTTCAGGTGGTCATATATTTCGCCTTCATTGCGCGGGTAGGCAAAGCGAACGTTTTGTATATCTATCGCGTCAGCGGTTACCATTTTATATTTTTAAGAGCAGTGAAGGCATTTCGCTCTATAACAGCAATATCTATCAGGTAGTTGCCCATTACATCAAAATCGTCCTGGCTGCCCAGGCGGCCTTTGTAAATACCCGCTGCCTGCACGGCGGCATTACGCCACATATCGCCGGCCTTTGTAAACTCTTTTGATATTTCCAGCAGTTGCTCATTGGGTATATAAGCGTAGGCTTGCTGCAAAAATGCAGCATATATATATCTAAAACCGCCGCCGCCTGTACCTATTTCTTCCTGCATGCGTACCAGTTGTGCCAGGTATAGGCCTGCAGTCTTCAGTCCTAGTTTATCACGCCATTTCTTTATGCTTTTGCCGGTATGGGTAATGCCCTTTACGCCGGCAAACCAGCCGGGTATGCCCAGCATGTTGCGTACATTCTTTTGTATCCCCTTAATAATGGCTTTCTTCATCTGTTCATCGGTTACATGCACAGGCCCTGTAGGATAATATACTTGTCCCTTAGGTGCAAGTGCTCCTTTAGCAAACCTCACCCGCTCCAACTCGTAAGATGTGAGGGTCGTTGATTGTTCCATAATGGGATCACTAATAAGGTAGTTATCTTCTTCCTTGCCAAACACAATGAGGTTGTGCGCATTAAAATGAAAGCGGTATTCCTTGGGAAAATAAGGAAGATAATATACCCCCACCTGGCACCCCACAGGGTTACCTGCATCTATCTGCCGTTGCAGGAAATTTGCAGCTTCTTCTTTCGATCTGAATTTTTTCCTCGTCACAGGTATGCCCAGCGCATTGCAGGTGCGTTTAAATATTAACCCTGGCAACGTACGGAAAGCAATTGCTGGTCCATTGTTTATTTTGATCAGGGGGATGTGTGCAAAAAATAAGCCTGCCCCTATGCCAAAGGCCAGGGGTTCAGTTATTTGGGTAACGCCTATATTTTGCAGCAGGCTAGTGGTTACACCTGTTTCGCAATGTGCTGCCTGCCTGTGCTCAAAGTTAACCTTCATTTATATGCATGCTTTTCAGGCTGTCTATGCTTACGTTAAAAGCTTCAGCATATTTCTGAAGTGTTGATTGGGATAGTTTATTAAACACTGTTGGTTTTAAATGTCTTTTTATCTGCCACTTCCACAGTCCCGTATAGTCGCTCAATATGTTTATATCCATTAGTCTGTACTCCATAAAAAATAGTAACGGGCTGGCCTCGCCTGCATCTGCTTTTTGTTTTGCCGCAGCAATGCGGCCATCTATATCTTTCCATGCAGTATCCAGGGCGTCTTTCTTTACCTCCCAGCCGGTGCTCAGGTCTGTTACGTAATTGCCGTTCTCATCAGTTACATAGCATACCTCCCGTGTCACCTTACCTAATGCACTTTCATCCTGGGGTACATTTTTCTGCTCCATGGCTATCGGTTTAGCATACGGTAAGCAAAGCGTACATGTAAGAGAACCGCGCGCTTTCAGGTACCAGCAACAATATCTTTTCGCCTTTTTTCAATGTACCATTATTAAATAGTTCATCTATCATCAGATAGACAGAAGCAGCGCCTACGTTACCTACTGTATAAAGGTTTATGAACCATTTTTCATAAGGTATGCCACCACCATATTCCTCTACCAGGTCGTATATCTTGCTCTTAAAAAAGTTGCTGGATATGTGGGGTAAAAAATGATCTATATCTGCTGCGGTTAGTCCCTTCCGTTCAAATATCTCTTTTATTTTTTCGCCGCCCAGCTTCACTATATTATCACTCAGTAAGGTAATGTCCTGCTTTATGCTGAAGATCGATTTTGTCATTATTTCTTCCGGCGTATAATCCATGAAGCCCTTCAGTGTACCATCCGCCTGCTTATCGCCACCCATATACATACAGGTTTCAATTTCGTTGGCGTATGATATGCCCTCTACCCACTCCACACGCAGGCTTAGTCCGTTTTCGTTTGGCTTATCTGTCATCAAAAAGGCAGAAGCTCCGTCAGACAACATCCACCTTAAAAAGTCTTTTTGGAATGCTATATATGGGTTCTCGTTCAGGTCTTTCAGTTTCTGCACTTCATCTTCAAAAACATCTGCAACCAGCAAGCCCGAAAAGCGTTCTGATCCTGTGGCTACAGCCTTATGTACTTCACCAGATTTAATTGCCAGGTAAGCATATTTAAGCGCGTGCATACCTGCACAGCATACCCCTGCCGGAGACACCACCTCTATCCCTTTCATTTCGGGCAATTGGCCATGCGCCATTACACCGTGGCTGGGTATCATTTGGTCGGGCGATGAAGTGCCGCATGATAATAACTCAACGGTCTTAATTTCTGCCGGGTCTTTTTTAAATAGTGCCCTTACTGCCTGCGCGGTCATCTCTGCATTGGTATGCGTCGATTTATGGTTTTTGTCCAATGCGTAGTACCTGTTTACAATACCATTGTTGCGCAGTACTATTTTTTTAGATTTTGAAGGTTTGTTATCTATATAGCCCAGGTACAGTTCCATGTCGTCGTTAGCGACAGGTTCGTTCGGGAAAAATGATGATGTACTATTTATATATACTTGGTTACCTGCCATAGCGGGATTGAAATTATTTTAGCAATGAGTATTGTAATTTTTTCTGTCTTATTCTTTTTTCTGAAAAGGGTTTAATGAATATTGCATCCAGTGTTATTAATATTGGAGCACCTAAAAAAAGCGCTGCAAATAAATAGTATTTAAATGCCGTTATCCAGGGTGCTTTATTATTTCTTTTGGCTATAAATTTAGCCCACGCTGCAAATATATACTTTGCCTTGCCTTCAATTACCATTAGCGGGTAGTTGATCACAACTGCATCTTTTGCCATTAGCTCTTTCTGCACATTCAGCACATTGCCTGCAAGCAGATGTTCGCTTATTATTTTACCGTAAACTTTGGTGCCTTTTATATCCTGTTCATCTACACCGGGCTTCGGAAATTTGTTCAGGTATCGTTCTTTTTTACCGGTAAGCATCCAGTAAAATATGGTTACAAAACTGATGAAGTTTGGGTGCCTATCTACAAGGGCAATATTACCTGCATGTTGGGCTCCAGCATCTGTAAGTATTTTGTGTACCCGCTCATAAGCGCTCAGCCACATATTGCGTGCGGCCGATATGGTAATAATAGGTGTATTCTTTATAACCTGCCTGAAAGTAGGATCCTGCAAAATGGAGTTGGATGGTATGCTGGGAGACAAGAACCATGGCTGATAACCCAGTATCACCAGGTCATACCGTGTTTCTTTCAGTTGGTAGGGTTGTAACATTTGTGGCACTCCAAGTACACAATCAGGCATCACACTGAAAAAACGCGGACCTGTCCATGGGAAGGCGTATTCAGTAAGGGGCTTTACGGCAACCGTATCTACATCTATTCCTGCTGCAACCATAGGCGCAGTAAAGGAATCTATTATTTCCTTCATTTGCCCCGATTGTGTATAATAAATAGCAAGTACTTTTTTACCCATTAGCCAAAGTTAAAATCTTCCCTATGTAACACTCCCGAATTTTTGCTGTACTCCACTATTGCCTTTTGCACTGTTGCAGGCATACTTTTAAAATGCTGCACTATAAACTGTTTATCCTTTTCCAGGTCGCCTTTATATTTCACAGCATTGGGTGCATGTTCTTGTATCGTCAGCCGCAGAAAATGATATTCCCCGTTATCAGCATCCGCCATTATTGCGCCATCAAATTTTATTCTGCCTTCCTTAAAATATTTAAGCCTGTCCTTGGGTTTCGGCACCAGTCCTGCTTTGCGCATCAGCAATGCACCCTCATAGCCTTGCTTTTCTGCTATTGCTGTGTTTTGCACTACTTCAATCTCGTGGTCTATCTTATTTAATTCTCCTGATGCCATTACCGAATAAAATGCAGCCTTATTAAATTCTTTTGCTGCATGTACTTGCATAGGGTTACTGCACAATACCACTATACACAGCAATATAAATACCTTATATTTCATATACGTAACGGCAAAAATACCTAATGATTAAGCCAAATGCAATTATTGTACCACGAACTATAATAAAGTATATCACTTGTCACAACCCCTAACTAATATCACCAGTTCGGGCACATGATTATTTTGCTAAATTATTTGGTTAATAAAATTAACTACTTTAATTTTGTAACATAAATTAAAAATCATGGATACAGATAACATCAATGAAAAACAGAGCATAGAGCTTATTGAGAGCATGATAAAAACCGCTCGCCAGGACAATTACTCCAGTGGTGCTTTTTATTATATACTCTGGGGTATCATAGTTATGGTATTCTCTATTCTTATGTTTGTTGCTATACAAACACATGCCGAATGGCAGCCCTGGACTTTTAGTTTGTTTGCATTAGGTGGCCTCATTTCCTTTCTCCGTAGCAGGCGTGATGACCGTGTGGAAAAAAGCAAATCATGGTTCGATGACCTATATATGTATGTGTGGTCTGGAACAGGTATTTGCATAGGCTTTGTATGGGGGTTTAGTATGATGCTGGGATTACAAAACATAATCCCTGTTATCCTTATGTTATATGCCCTTGCTAATTTTATTACTGGCGGTGTTACCAGGTACTACCCATCCCTGGTAGGTGCAATTGTGTGCTTTGCCTGTGTGGTAGTAGCATTTAACCTTAGCTTTGCATATCAGAATTTAGTGTGCGCTTTTGCGGTACTGTGTACGCATGTTATACCCGGATTGATGATGAAAAAATACTACGAAAGGAAAGGATATGCTCAATGAACTTGATCCATTGCTGCATTCGCAGTTAAGACTTTCTATAATGTCATTATTGGTTTCGCTGGAAGAAGCAGAGTTTGTGTACCTGAAAGAAAAAACAAAAGCATCTGCCGGCAATCTCAGCCTGCAACTCGATAAGCTTAAGGAAGCCGGGTATGTTGAAGTAATTAAAACATTTAAAAATAATTATCCCCTTACTAAGTGCAAGATCACTAAGAAGGGGATAAAAGCGTTTGAAAAATATATTAACGATATAAAGGGCTACCTGCACCTGGAGTAGGAGCTATACCTCCACCCATTGCTGCAAAGCATCGGCAATAATACGGTCGTTGCTTAAGCGGGGTACTTTATTTTGCCCGCCCAGTTTGCCTATAGACCGCATATACTGTATAAAGCCGCTTTTCTGCACCTGGTTTATTTTTAACGGCTGTAGTATTTTCCCGTTGATGAGATCGTTGTAGTAAATGTTTTTATTCCTCATGTAGTTATCTACCTCTAGCGAAAACGCTTTCAGGTCATCGGGTTTTTGTTCAAACTCTACAAACCATTCGTGGTACGGTAGTTCACTGGTTGCATCTATTTTTGGCGCAACCGTAAACTCGGTTATGTGTGCATGGTGTGCTGTGGCGGCAGCCATTAGTGCATGTTCTACCTCTTCGCCTATAACATGCTCGCCAAATGCACTGATGTAATGTTTGATGCGGCCTGTAACCACAAGCCGGTATGGGTCGGTGCTCAAAAACCTTACCGTATCGCCCATATTGTAGCCCCAAAGGCCGGCATTGGTGCTTACAATAAGTACATAGTTCACGTCTGTTTTTACATCCTGTAAAAATATCCGTTCAGGATGCTCCTTATCTATTTCGCTTACAGGTATAAATTCAAAGAATATTCCTGAGTCAGTGTTCAGCAGCAAGCCTTCTCCTTTCACGGTATCCTGGAAAGCAAAAAAACCTTCTGATGCCGGGTAGGTCTCTACCATATCTACTTCACCACCCAGGCTCTCCAGCAGTTTAGCTTTGTAGGGTTCAAAGTTCACACCCCCATGCACTAATACCTGCAGGTTGGGAAACAGTTCTTTTATTTTCTTGCCATCGTTACGTGCAGCCAGCCAGTCAAAATACATCTGCATCCAGGGGGGGATTCCGCTGATCAGCGTCATATTTTCCTTCATAGTCTCGCTCACTATTTTTTCCAGCTTCTCTTCCCAGTCGTCAATGCAGTTTGTTTCATAACTGGGCATCTGGTTTTTACGCAGGTAGCTGGGTATATAATGGTTTACAATACCACTTAGCCGTCCTGTAGGTATGCCGCCCACCCTTTCAAGTGTTGGGGAGCCCGACAGGAATATCATCTTACCATCGGCAAAAGCTGTATTGCCGCTTTCTGCCATGTAGCACAGTAGTGCATTGCGTGCGGTATCTATATGATTATTTATAGAGTCTTTACTAATGGGTATGTACTTCACACCGCTTGTAGTACCAGATGTTTTTGCAAAATAAATAGGCCGGCCTTTCCACAGCACGTGTTGCTTTCCACCTTTTATATCTTCTATGTATGGTTTAAAGGCTTCGTAATCGCGTACGGGTATAGCTGCTTTAAAATCTTCGTAGCTTTTTATATCGTCAAATTTATGTTCTAAGCCAAAGGCTGTTCTGCTGCCCTGCTTCACCAGGTACTGCATTATGGCCTGCTGGTCTGCTACTGCTGTTGTCCTGCTTTTTAATATACGCCCATGTATCAGGGAAGCGTATGGTTTGGCCAGAAAAGATTTTATCTTCATACTATTATTCAGAGGTAAAGTTAATTATTAATTATAACCCTAAATAAATATCAGTTTGCCAGCCTCAAAATATAACACTTTGTGTATCCTTTGCATTACTGCATTGGGTATTATGTTCATGGCATTTTATAATGGATATCCATTAGTATCGCCAGATACAGGAACATATATAGATACTGCTTTTAATTTTTATATGCCTCCAGACAGGCCTCCATTTTATGGTATGTTTCTGCGTGTTTCCAGCTTATCTGTTTCACTATGGTATTCTGTTTTCACACAATGTTTCATTTTGGCGTTCCTGCTATACCGTCTGTCTGGGTTGGTCTATGGCAGCCAATGGTCCATAAACCTTTACACTACAGGCTTCATCATGATTTTGGCCTTTACATATATTTCGTGGGTAAGCAGTTTTTTAATGGCCGATACATTTACGCCTATTCTCCTACTTGCAATTGTGTTGTATTTGTATCGGGATATTACGCCTCGCGCAGCATTGATATATTTGCCCCTGATCGCAGCAGCCAACCTGATGCATAATTCACATTTTGTTATTACACTACTGTTTGCTGTTTTTATACTTGTTGTGGCGATGGTCAAAAGATCAAGAGTGCTTGCCAGTAAAGCCATAGCCTTGTTATCTGTATCAATATGCTGTTACTTACTCATATGTAGCATGAACTCGTTTAATCATAAGAAGTTCGTTCTTGCCAGTGGCAGCCATGTATTTATGATGGGGAGACTTGCAGAAACAGGTATATTAAACACCTACCTGGGCGATCATTGTACAACTGAAAAACATAAACTATGTAACTATGTAGATGCTATACCAGGTGATGCCGGAACATTTATATGGGATCAAAATAGCCCTTTTTACAAAACTGGTGGTTGGGATAGCAGCGCGCAGGAGTACAACAATATTATACATCGCATTTTTACACACCCTAAATATGTGGTAATGTTCGTTGCAAAATCTGCTACATCTACCCTGCGTCAGTTATCCCAGATCAACATTCCTGGAAAACCCACCCTGCAAGGAAAAGGCAGTGGTATTTGGGTGGGTGTAACCCACTATTTCCATCATGAGGAAAAAGAATACCTGGCATCTAAACAGAACTTTAATGTTCTTGATGTGAATGGATTGAATTTTATTTATGGATTGTTCCTGGTAGCCTCGTCAATATTTGTTGTGTGGTATATTAACGATAGTCCCGGCCATAAGCAATTAAAGAATATCTACTTCGCCATGATTATACTTATAGTGCTTAACGCCTTTGCTACAGCTACTTTCGGTAATGTGCTGGACAGATTGCAGAACAGGGTGTTTTGGTTATTGCCAGCATTGAATGCTATGCTGTTGGCCAGGTATTTATATGAGGTATATGGTACGGAAAAGAGAATAGTTAAGTAAGAAATTTCAAATAATCAAACTTTATTTTTCAAAAACAAAAAAAGTATATTAACTTTGCGAAAAATATATTTAGTATAGTCATGTTTGCGATTGTAAGTATAGCAGGTCAGCAATTCAAAGTTAAAAAAGACGATGAATTATTCGTTCACCGCCTGGAAGGTAGCGCTGGTGACAAAGTAGAGTTTTCAGACATCCTGATGGTGGGCGACCAGGGAAATATAACAGTAGGCAGTAAGTCTTTAAAAATACAGGCTGAAATCGTGAATCACCTTAAGGGTGATAAGGTTATCATTTTTAAGAAGAATCGCCGTAAGGGGTTCCAAAAGAAAAATGGTCACCGTCAGAGCCTGACTAAAATAAAAATAAACGCAATAGCTTAATTTTATCAATAACTTTTTAAGTAGTAATTTAAAATGGCACATAAGAAAGGAGAAGGTAGTGTACGTAACGGCCGCGACTCCCAAAGTAAAAGACTAGGTGTGAAGATATTCGGCGGACAGCCTGCAATATCAGGGAACATAATCATACGCCAGCGCGGTACTGAGTACCATCCTGGTGTGAATGTAGGCTTAGGGAAAGACTTTACCATATTTGCACTTGCCGATGGTATTGTTGAGTTCAGAAAGACAAGGACCAAGACATTAGTGTCTGTAAAAGAAGTTAACGCGATCGCCGAGGCCTAACCCGCTCGGCGATTTTGCCATAAGGTTTTTTTTTACCCTTAAATTCACAACAATTATGGCAACAGTAAAGAAAGCAGCTCCTGCGAAAAAAGCAGCTGCACCAGCCAAAAAAGCGGCAGCTCCTGCAAAGAAAGCTGCGCCAGCAAAGAAAGCAGCACCTGCTAAAAAAGCGGCTCCTGCAAAGAAAGCAGCACCCGCTAAAAAAGCGGCACCTGCTAAAAAAGCAGCTCCTGCAAAGAAAGCTGCGCCAGCTAAAAAAGCTGCGCCAGCCAAGAAAGCGGCTCCTGCAAAGAAAGCCGCACCAGCCAAGAAAGCGGCTCCTGCAAAGAAAGCAACGCCAGCTAAAAAAGCTGCACCGGTTAAGAAAGCGGCTCCTGCAAAGAAAGCCGCACCAGCAAAGGCAGCACCTAGTGCTACACCTAACGCCGGTCCTAAAAAGGTGGCCGCTAAAAAGTAGATCTCTAATTTTTAGCGTATTTAAAAGAGACTGTCCTAACCCGCAGTCTCTTTTTCTATTTTACAAAAGTCAGCCTGTACTTTATGGAATTTTCTTCCAGTTACGTCTATACTACAACGGGCACTGTAAATTTTAATGAAACTTTACAACCTTTCAGCATACCAATCATAACAAAAAACAGTTATAAATTATATTTTTGCAGTATTAAAATACATTGATGAATTACGAAGAGCGTAACGAACAAAACCGGGGTTACCGGAACTTCAGAACAGGGCTGGATTTTGGGATGGGCATTTTTTACATTCTCATAGGTATTTCAGTTGGCTACCTAAGGTACTTTGGCACTATTGAATTGCAGAAAATATATGCATATGCGCTAGGTATGCTTATTATATTATACGGTGCATTCCGTATATCGAGGGGCATTGCTGGTGTAAAGGAACAGAATGCGCGAAAAAACCGCCTGTAGTAAACAGCTAAGCAATGTGGCACTGGCTTTGAAATGCTGTTAAATAATTGTTACAACAGTTCACATATCCCATCATTATTTTGAATAATTCCATAAAATTGCATCCATGCGTTGGTCTCATATCCTAATCCCTGCCGTAACCGGTTTACTGTTTATGGCATCCTGCGATGATGGCGTAAAAAGACCTACCGATAATCTAAGTTCAGGTACAATAGATATCTCTGTTGACGAAACATACAAACCTGTAATAGAGGCCCAACTCAAAGTGTTCGACAGCAGTTATCCTGAAGCACACATTAACATACATTATAAGCCGGAAGCCGAGTGTTTCAAAGATTATTTTGAGAACAAAGCGCGCCTTATACTCGTTACCCGTCAGCTATCTGCCGCCGAAAAAGAACTTGCTGATCAAAAACAAATAGCCCCATCATCGCTATTACTTGCAAAAGATGCCATAGCGGTCATCGTTAACAAGTCGTCTAACGATAGCATGGACAAGGATCAGCTCAAAGGCATTTTAACAGGCGCCTACAAAAAGAAATACACAGTAGTGTTCGATAACCAGAACAGCAGTACGGTGCGTTATATACTAGACTCATTGATACCGGGCAGTAAACTGGGCAGCAATGTATTTGCAGCCAAAGGCAATAATGAAGTGGTGGACTATGTGAGCAAAAATCCTGATGCTATTGGCTTTGTAGGTTTAAACTATGTAATTGATGCTGCCGACTCAAACAACACCGGTGCATTTACAGACCGTGTTAACGTGGTAGCAATAAAGAACGATAGTGATGGCAGGTTTTACAAACCTTACCAGGCATATATAGGTACCCGATACTATTCGCTCACTCGCAATCTTTATTACATCAACCGCGAAACATGGCAAGGTTTGGGAAGTGGTTTTGCCAACTTCCTCACCCAGCAGCAAGGTCAACTTATATTCTACCATCAGCACCTGTTTCCATGGCAGATGCATATTGTTATCCGCGAAGCAGAAATTAATCCATAGATTTTAAATAATAATAAAAAATAGAAACTACCGTTAAGGCAGAATGTTGTACACAATGAAAAGATCAATTATAGTAATAGTGGCTATGGCAGCCGCTACAGCTCATGCACAGACCGTAAATGATGGTATAAAGATGTATAATTACGCACGCTATGCCAGTGCCGAAAAAATACTAGCTCCGTTAGCGACAGCTAACCCATTGGCCAACTACTATTTTGGCCTTTCTCAACTGGAAGAAAATAATGTGGAAGGTGCAAAAGCAACCTTTGGTAAATTTCCAGACGATGCAGCCAACATAGCCGGCCAGGCGCGGGTTGCTTACTATCAAAACAATATGGCTGGCGCTTTGCAACTGGCTACAAATGCAGCCAACAAGGCGAAGAAAAAAGAATGGCAGCCATTGGAATATGCCGGTGATGCCATTACTTATTCTGACAACGTAACAGATCCTGCTGCATTGCAACAAGCTATCACCTGGTACAAAAAAGCATTAGAAAGCACTGACGATGCCAATGTGCATATTGGCCTGGGCGATGCTTACCTTAAGCTGGCCGGTGGCGGTGGCGATGCCATGAATAACTACGAACATGTTACAGAAAAAGATCTGAAAAATTCTTTGGCATTTTCACGCATAGGTGCATTATGGTATGCCGCACGTAACTACCCAAGCGCACTTGATAACTATGAAAAGGCAAAACAAGCCGACCCCACCAATCCTATACCTTACCGCGATTTGGCTAATGCTTATGAAAGAGTAGGCAAGTATGATCAATCGTTACAGAACATGCAGCAATACCTGCAACTCTCTGACAAGTCTGTTGACGACCAGGTGCAATATGTTGAAATACTGTATTTATCCAAACACGATAGTGCCGCTGCCAAATCTGCCGATTCATTAATAAATTCAGGGGTGAGAAAACCAGGATTATATGGAATACTGGGCTATAGCCAGTTCAACATACAAGACACTGCAAATGCATTGAAAAATGCAAGGGTTTATTTCAATACACAGGACAGCAAAAAAATCACTTATAGCGATTATGTGATGTATGGTAAGATATTTTCAAGCAATAGCATGGCCGACTCTGCTGATTACTATTATGGCAAAGCAGCCGCAATGGACACTGCAAAAGATAAATCTGACCTGTACCGCCCTATAGCAGAAGGTTTTAAAGCGCAGAAAAACTATCCTAAAGCAGCAACTTGGTACAATAGGATAATTACTGAGAATCCAGGTGCGCAGCCGTCAGATTATTTCTGGGCTGGGGCTATGTACTATTACGCTAAGGATTATCCAAACGGAGCCTCTATTTTTGAAAAAATGGAAGCAAAGTATCCTGACCAACCTTCTGCAACTTATTGGCGTGGCCGTGTAGCAGCAGCTATAGATAATGAAGCTAAGGAAGGCACAGCAGCGCCATTCTTTATTAAATGGTTGGGTATAGTAAACAATGCACCTGATAAAAAAGGGGACATCAAGATAGCTGAAGAATATCTGTTACTTTATAGCTTTAACAAGAAAGACAAAGAGAACGAAGAGAAATACAAGAAAGCAATTTTGGAGATCGATCGTGATGATAATATGGTGAAACAGATAAACGCTGTAGAAGCTGCACCTGCGAAACCAGCTAAGGCTGCTCCTAAAAAGAAATAAAGTTTTAAATGAATGATTTCATCCGCCTGTTGCACACTATTGCAGCAGGCGGATTTTTGTTTTGTAGCGCTTTCACTGGTAAGCATTTACCTGGAATTTCCCATTTCTTCCCCATTTGGCATTGCTTCATTTTCTTTAAATTTGTAGTATATGAAATTTCAGATAGAAAGTCCCTACCAGCCAGCCGGTGACCAACCAGATGCAATAAGGCTGCTAGCGGAAGGAATAGAGGAGGGTGAAAAATTTCAGACATTGCTGGGGGTAACAGGTTCGGGTAAGACTTTTACCATGGCCAATGTAATACAGCAAACCCAGAAACCAACTCTTATACTCACGCACAACAAAACACTTGTTGCCCAGCTATACGGGGAGTTCAGGCAATTCTTTCCCAATAACTCTGTAGAATACTTTGTCTCTTACTACGATTACTATCAGCCAGAGGCTTACATGCCTGTGTCTGATACCTACATCGAAAAAGACCTTTCTATAAATGAGGAGTTGGAAAAACTTCGTTTAAGGGCTACCAGCAGCCTGCTCAGCGGTCGGCGCGATATAATAGTAGTGGCATCGGTATCGTGTATATACGGTATGGGTAACCCAGTAGATTACGCTGCCGGTATCATCAGGTTCAATAAAGGAGATAGCATTGGCCGTAATCCATTTCTGCACAACCTGGTAAATGCATTGTATAACCGTAGCCAGGGCGAATTTACACGGGGCACTTTCCGGGTGAACGGCGATACTGTGGACATCAACCTCCCTTACGTGGACTATGGTTACCGCATCACCTTTTTTGGCGACGAGGTAGAAGAAATAGAAAGCTTTGAAATAGACACAGGCAAGCGTATTGGTACTATGGAAAATGCCGCCATATTTCCTGCCAACCTGTACCTGGCCCCTCGCAATATGATGACACAGATCATTCACGAGATACAGGACGAACTGAATGCACAAACCGAATATTTTAAAAGCATAGGTAAGCCCCTTGAAGCACAGCGTATAAAAGAGCGTGTCAACTACGACCTGGAGATGATACAGGAGTTAGGTTACTGCAGCGGCATTGAAAATTACTCACGCTTCCTCGATCGGCGCAAACCAGGTACCCGCCCTTTTTGCCTGCTCGATTATTTTCCCGACGATTTCCTGTTGGTCATAGATGAAAGCCACGTTACCATTCCGCAAGTAAGTGGTATGTACGGCGGCGACAGGTCGCGAAAGCTGACGCTCGTTGACTTTGGCTTCCGCCTGCCATCAGCGCTGGATAACAGGCCCCTGAATTTTCATGAGTTCGAAAGCAAGCTGAACCAGGTAGTGTTTGTAAGTGCCACCCCCGGCCGCTATGAGCTGGAACAGACAGGTGGTGTGGTAGTAGAGCAGATAGTGCGCCCAACAGGCCTCATAGAACCGCCTATTGAGATACGCCCCAGCATGAACCAGATAGATGACCTGCTGGATGAGATAGACAAACGAATAAAGATGGGCGACCGGGTGCTGGTAACCACCCTTACCAAACGAATGGCAGAGGAGCTGGATAAATACCTGAAACGCATCAACGTAAATTCAAAATACATACACTCAGAAGTAGATACACTGGAGCGTGTGGAAATATTGAGGGAGCTGAGGTTGGGAATTATAGATGTACTGGTGGGCGTAAACCTGTTGCGGGAGGGGCTCGATCTTCCCGAAGTATCTTTAATGGCTATACTGGATGCCGATAAAGAAGGCTTTCTGCGCGATGAACGTTCGCTGACGCAGATGGCAGGCAGGGCGGCACGTAACGTAAATGGGCTTGTTATCTTCTATGCAGATACTATTACAGATAGTATGCAGCGCACTATGGATGAAACAGACCGCCGTCGTGAAAAACAGGTGAATTACAACCTGGCTAATGGTATAACCCCAATGACCATAGTACGCTCCAAAGAGCAGATCTTCAAACAAACCTCGGTGTTGGATATAAAGGGCTTTGATGAAAACAATAAGTATGCAGTACACGATGAGGTGCCCCTTCTTGCTGCCGAAGATGAAGTGGTGTACAAAACGGTGGGGCAGCTGGATAAACTGATTGCCCAAACCAAAAAAGGCATGGAAAAAGCTGCCAAAGATCTTGATTTTATGGAAGCAGCCCGCCTGCGCGACAAACTCTTCGCCTTACAAAAAGAACGAACTGAGTTAAAATAAACAGGATATACATAGTTGTAAAAAAAATTAATTCAATTGGGCGAAAAGGCTTAAATTGTAGGTTACCTTCTGTGATCCGTCACATGAGTTTCCCTATAAGATGCATGGACAAAAATTGCATTTGCTTGTTTGTTTTGTCCATTTATCTACTCCCTCGCTTACAGAACAAATAATTATTTGAGACTGTAATTAACTATAAAAAGATCCTGATGAAGCAAATTTACTATTTGTCATTGCTTGCCTGTACACTCTTCATAAACCAGGTATCCTATGGCCAGATCCAGATTCTGACACCTAATGACACTACTATCTGCAATGGAACTTCTGCCACATTACGTGCCGAAGTATTAGGGCGCGTGGCCACGCCATTGACGCTTTCTGTTGATGATGATTACTCCGGTGTTGTACCTATTGGTTTTCCGTTTGAGTTCTTTGGTATCTATTATACAGAATGTGTTATTTCTTCCAACGGCTATATACGTTTTGATACTAGCTTTGCAAACGCATATTCCGCATGGCAATTAGGTGGTGGTTCTGGAATACCTATACCCGGTGGCCCAGGTCGCCTGCCAGGTAACCAGAATTGCCTTAATTCACTGTGTGGTGTATATTCAGATATTTACCCCTTGCTGGGTGGCATAATTGATTATTCTACAGTGGGCGTTGCTCCCAATAGGCGCTTTGTTGTTAACTTCTGTTCTGTGCCCATGTATTCATGCAATTCCCAGCTTATCACTTTCCAGATGATATTGAGTGAAACAAGTAACGTGCTGGAAGTGCATATTGGAAACAAAGATACCTGTACTGCCTGGAACGGCGCCTACGCTATAGAAGGTGTGCAGGATCCCACAGGTTATGTGGCTACTGTTGTGCCCGGCAGGAATGATAGCTCGGTATGGGTAGCACATATGGATGCATACCGGTTTACACCAACCTTTGCAAATCTCACCTATACGGTAGCGTCTATACCATACGCACCTATTCCACATGCTAATGCCACGCTATACTGGTTCCAGGATACTACGTATCTGGGCAGTGGGCCTACAATAACTGTATCTCCCGAAACCACTACGGTATATACAGTTAAGGCTGTAGATTGCAGCGATACCCTCACCTACAATGCCACTGCCTCAGCTCTGGCTCAAACAACCGTTCTCATAGGCGGTGGTCCCATGGTTTCCAGCATCAACAGTGTTCCGGCTACTTATTGTGGTGCCTGCAACGCGCAGATTATCTTGCATGGTCTTATCCCTAACCAGATGGATAGTGTGTTCTACAGGAAAAATGGAGTGGACCAGCCGGTACACATTATCCCTAGCCAGCCCGATAGTACAATAACCATTATTAACCTCTGCGCCGGTTATTACGATAGCATCCTTGTAAAATCAGGGGTGTGTCATTCTATACTGGCCGGGCCTGTACGTCTAGTTGACCCGCCGGTAAAGGCACAGTTCAACTACAACGTATTATATGGTTGCGCCGGCGATACTGTTGTGTTCACTAACCAGTCATCTACTACGGGTACAAATCTCAATTACCGTTGGCAGTTTGGCGATAACTCGGCCGATACAGTTACCAATCCAATACATATTTATCAAAATCAGGGTACCTATACTGTTAAGTTAAACGCAAACACTGTTTTTTGCAGCGATACTACTTCCCAAACTATAAAACTGCTACACCCCGTAAAGACAAGCTTTACGGTTAGCAGCGATACTATTTGTCAGAATCAGGCTATCACATTTACCAATACTTCGGTTGGTACAACGCCTACTTATTTCTGGACATTTGGTAATGGGGATACCACCAGTACTGTAAATCCGGTGGAACAATATACACATGCAGGCATCTTCAGGGTGAAGCTCCTGGAAGTCGACTTTGTACCTTGTTACGATTCTGCTTTCCTAAATGTAAATGTTGATTCTGTTAGCTTTCTAAAATTGACTAAAAATGACAGCGCACTTTGCCAGGGTGAAGCTATAACATTTACAGGCTCATATCTCAACTATGGATACGTAGGGAACACCTGGAATTTTGGTGACGGGACGATCATTAGTAATTCAAATCCTATACTGCATGCTTATGAGGAGCCGGGTACTTATACAGTTAGCCTAACCGCTAAATATAGGGTTTGTCCGGATACAACAATTAAAACTGCCATTACAATATCGCCATACCCTGCTGTAAATGTAGGTACTGATACAGCATTATGCCCGGGCTCTGATGGGCTGACTATTACCGAGATTGCCAACGCAGGCAACACTGCCGCTTCGTGGATATGGAATACCGGCGATACGTCTTCGTCCATCAATGTTACTCAGCCCGGTATATACTATACCACTGTGAAGGTAAATGGATGTGCTGCATCAGACAGTGTGCTGGTAAAGAACGATTGCTATATTAATATACCCAATGGGTTTACACCTAATGGCGATGGAGTGAACGATTATTTCTTCCCGCGGCAGATATTAAGCAGCAGTGTAACCACCTTTAGCATGTCTATCTACAACCGTTGGGGACAGGAAATATTTGCTACCACAAGTATAAACGGCCGCGGTTGGGATGGTAAGTTTAACAATACCGATCAGCCCACCGGTGTTTACATCTACATGATCGAGGTGTCCTTCAAAGATGGTCACTCAGAGCATCACCAGGGTAATATAACGTTGATGCGCTAATACAGAATCTTGACTTTTGAAATTTAAACGGTATTGGTACTACTATAAAACAGAAATGGCACCTTCACAAAAGGCGCCATTTCTGTTTTATAAAAGTTATGTTTATCCTTCAGTTACTGCATCTTCAAAAACCATACGTGCATTATCGCTGTTGCGGCGCTCCTGTGTTTGCTTAGCAGCTTTCACCAGCGATACGAACAATGGGTGCGGTGCTTCAACAGTACTCTTGTACTCAGGGTGAAACTGTACGCCTATAAAGAAAGGATGATCTTCTATTTCCACAATTTCTACCAATCCTGTTTTAGGATTTTTACCTACCGGCAGCATACCTGCGTCTTCAAAAGCCTGCAGATATTCATTATTAAATTCATAGCGGTGGCGGTGGCGTTCAGATATATGTGTAGTACCGTAGATCTCCGCTGTTTTGCAACTGCTATCCAGTTCGCAGTCATAAGCGCCAAGGCGCATGGTGCCACCCTTTTGGGTTATGGCCTTCTGGTCTTCCATCATGCATATTACAGCGCTATGGGTGTCAGGGTCCATTTCTGTTGAGTGGGCGGTTGGCATGCCTATTACATTACGGGCAAATTCAACACACGCCATCTGCATACCCAGGCATATACCCAGGAATGGAATATTGTTTTCGCGTACATAGCGTATAGCTTCTATCTTGCCTTCTATACCTCTGCTGCCAAAACCAGGGGCTACTATTACAGCATCCAGGTTGTTCAGTTTTTCAGCGGCATTTTCCCGGGTCAGGTATTCACTGTGTATGTTGCGTATCTCTACTTTGCATTCGTTCATGGCGCCGGCATGTATCAGTCCTTCCAGTATGCTCTTATAAGCATCCTGTAGCTCCACGTACTTGCCTATCAGGCCTACGGTTACCTTGCTCTTTGGGTAGCGTAGTTTGTTCAGGAATTCTTTCCACTTGGTCAGGTCGGGCTCAGTACCCAGCGGCAGGTCCAGCTTTTGCAGGCATATCATATCCAGTCGCTCGCGCATCATTTCCAGCGGCACACCGTATATAGTATCTGCATCCAGCGCTTCTATTACTGCGTCTATACGCACGTTGCAAAACAGCGCTATCTTCCTTTTTAGTTCGGTATATAAAGGCTCTTCGGTACGGCATACAAGTACATCCGGGTTTATGCCGTTTTCGCTCAGCAGTTTCACTGAGTGCTGTGTAGGCTTTGTCTTTAGTTCCTTTGCTGCCTTCAGGTAAGGTATCAGCGTCAGGTGTACTACCAGGCAATTGTGTTCGCCCATTTCCCATTTCAGCTGGCGTACCGCTTCTATGTATGGCAGCGATTCTATATCGCCCACTGTACCACCCAGCTCCGTTATCACAATATCAAACTTGTTGTCCTTGCCCAGCAGGGTCATACGGCGCTTTATCTCGTCTGTTATGTGGGGTATTACCTGCACGGTCTTGCCCAGGTATGCGCCTTCGCGTTCCCTGTTTATTACGTGCTGGTATATACGGCCGGTAGTAACGTTATTGGCCTGCGATGTAAATGTGTTTAAGAACCGCTCATAGTGCCCAAGGTCAAGGTCTGTTTCAGCGCCGTCTTCCGTAACATAGCATTCGCCATGTTCGTAAGGGTTCAGCGTACCCGGGTCAACGTTGATGTATGGGTCAAATTTCTGGATGGTTGTCTTGTAACCCCTTGCCTGTAGCAGTTTTGCCAGTGAGGCAGCTATAATTCCTTTTCCTAATGATGATGTAACGCCTCCGGTTACAAAAATGTACTTTGTCATAACGCTCCTGTTTTGTGACCGGTGCGCAGCTCAGATTTATATTAAATAAAAAAGAGAGAAGAATCTGTTGCGGTCACACAAAGATAGGAAAAACCCTTTACAGAAAATGACAACGATTGCAAGGTGTGGGTAAATTGTTAGTTAAAGTAGCTATGTTATACTAGTTTTATACGATGCTTGCACCTTTTAATAAATACAGGCAGTTGCTGCAGCTTTAGGGAGTAAATAACACAATTCCAGTGCCACTCTATTGGCTAATTGATACATTACGGTACTTTTGTCAACAAATTTGACCTATGCAGTTCGACCGTAGTGGTTTATCGAATGAGCAATTAGCAGAAATATATATAGAGCTGCTGCGCCCAAGGATGATAGAAGAGAAAATGCTGGTATTGCTTCGGCAGGGCCGCATTAGTAAATGGTTCAGTGGTATTGGCCAGGAAGCTATTGCCGTTGGTGCCACAATAGCGCTCGATCCTGATGAATACATTATGCCCATGCATCGGAACCTGGGGGTATTTACAGTGCGCCAGATGCCTTTTGACAAGTTGTTTAAACAATGGCAAGGCAGCCAGGAAGGCTTCAGTAAGGGGCGCGAACGTTCTTTTCACTTCGGTGCCAACGAATACCATATATGTGGTATGATATCCCACCTGGGCCCGCAGCTTGCCATTGCCAATGGTATAGCGCTGGCTCATAAACTGCGCAGGGAAGACAAAGTAGCCCTGGCTTTTAGTGGCGATGGGGGTACCAGTGAAGGTGATTTCCACGAGGCACTGAATGTGGCTGCTGTTTGGGGTCTGCCTGTAATATTTATTGTAGAGAATAATGGTTATGGCCTCATCACGCCCAGCAGCGAACAGTTCATTTGTAAGAACATCGCAGATAAGGCCATAGGTTATGGCATGAAGGGCATTACGATAGATGGCAACAATATATTGGAGGTTTTCAGGCAGATTACCGTTGCACGCCAATATTGCATTGACGAGCAGAAGCCCATACTGGTAGAGTGCATGACCTTCAGAATGCGCGGGCACGAAGAAGCAAGTGGTGTAAAATATGTGCCTAAAGAATTGTTTGAAGAATGGGGTAAGAAAGACCCTTTAGCCAACTATGAGCAATACTTGCTGGATATAAAAATCCTGACACCCGATATAATAAAAGAAGCTCGCGAAACCATTCGCGAAGAGATTGAAGCTGGTTTGGAAGCGGGCTTTGCTGCTCCGCCGGTGGTAGTTAACACCGCTGTTGAAATAGCCGATGTATATGCACCCTTAAACATTGAACATGTACCGGCATCTGTAAGCGGTACAGAAAAGAAATTTATACAGGCCATCAGCGATGGCCTTCGTACTGCAATGGAGACTTTCCCTAACTTGATATTGATGGGACAGGACATAGCCGAATACGGCGGTGCATTTAAAGCAACCGAAGGTTTTGTAGAACAGTTTGGTAAGGAGCGGGTACGCAATACACCGCTCTGCGAAAGCGCTATAGTAGGTGCCGCGCTCGGCCTGTCTATCAAAGGCTATAAAGCTATGATGGAAATGCAGTTTGCCGATTTTGTGACCGTTGGCTTTAACCAGATCATCAATAACCTGGCCAAGATACACTACCGCTGGGGGCAAAATGCTGATGTGGTGATACGCATGCCTACAGGTGCGGGTGTAGGGGCAGGCCCCTTTCACTCCCAGAGCAACGAAGCTTGGTTCGTACATACCCCAGGGCTGAAGGTGGTTTATCCATCTACCCCTGAAGATGCTAAGGGCCTATTGATTGCTGCCCTTGCCGATCCTAACCCGGTTATGTTCTTTGAACACAAAGGTCTGTACCGCAGCATCAGCGGCCCGGTTCCTGACGGATATTATACTATTGAAATTGGCAAAGCAAGAGTAGTACAGCCCGGTAGCGACATATGCATTATTACTTATGGCGCTGGTGTACACTGGGCTATGGAGTACGCAGCAGAGCATACAGGCACTTCGTTTTATATCCTGGACTTGCGCACATTGTTGCCGCTCGACTATGATGCTATACGTGAGGCTGTAAGCAATACCGGCAAGGTATTGCTGCTGCACGAAGACACACTTACAGGTGGCATTGGTGGCGAACTGGCGGCATGGATAGGTGAACATTGTTTTGAGCATTTGGATGCTCCTATAATGCGCTGCGCTAGCCTGGACAGTCCAATCCCATTCGCTATAGAACTGGAGCGCAACTTTTTAGCAAAGAGTAGGTTGGACGAATGTGTACAGAAACTAATGGGGTACTAACGAATTATATATTAACGACAGATTGTTTGAACTGCATAAATGTCACTTTATCTAAAAGTTATATTACACTTTGATGCCCTTGTAGAGGGCTTCGCTTTGTAGAAAAATGAAAATCAATTTGATGCGCCCTGTATGGGCGCCCCGCACCAAACATCTGCAAATTAAGTTCGTGTAACAGCAATTATAATATTCTGTCTGCCATAGTCAATTTCATTTTTTAATTTAGCAGGCACAACCGGTTTCATGGCAAAGCGCACTTCGTATATATTATTGGCGGCATGTTCTATTTTAATGCTGGCCTCTTGCACAGGCAATGGGGAAAAAGGGCATAGGGCACCTATAGTATTGGGCGACTCCTCTACAATAATTACAGAAACCGATCCTCGTTACACGCACGATCTGGTAGCAGACCTGCATCCCAATATACCTACCAAAACCCACCAGGACGAAGAAGAAACAAAACCTGCTACACCAGACAGCAGCAAGCCGGTTGAAACCCCAGCAACTGCCGCTACCGCTACACCTGTTGCAAACAATACGAAGCAGCCTGCGCCACCTGCACCTGCAGGCAATGGCCTCACTGTTACGTTTAAAGATGTTTCTGTAAGCATACCCGGCATTGTAGTAAAATCTTACCGGCCTCAGGATGCTATGAAGGCTAATGGCGTAAGCTACCAATTGGTAAGTGGCAACATACAAAACAGTCGTCTGGTTATCAATAGTGGTACAGCGTTTAAAGTATCTATGCGCTACCAAAGCCAGTTGGTAGTAAATGGCGAAGACAACGACCTACCACTGGATAACCTCTCCACTACTACCGATTGGGTACCAGTAGCAGGCAATAAAAATAACTACCCCGTCAAAGGTCTTGAATCAGCCAGGCTGGAGGCACCCGAATTTACTGCCGGCAGTCTCCGCAATGCCATTTCCCGTGCTTCTCGTCGTCATCGTCTCAGCCGCAAGCGCGAGCAGGAGTTCCAGGCTAGTGTACGCAATGTGCGTCGTGCCGGCCAAAGACCCATTAGTGTAGTACTCCGCAGTGTCATGTGGAAAATAGACGGCAAAGATGCCGCAGGCAAGCAATTCTCAAAACAGATACGGGTGGATTTACCATAATAAATACCCAGTTAATACGGCTTCAGGTGAACTTTTTTTTAAAGAATACTCAAAATCTATTTCGTAATTACGAATTTCCCCATTGCTTGTTTTTCATTTTTTTAGAAAGCTGATTATAGTGTTTCTGTTTATTAAATTATCCTCATAATCGGTGCTTAATTGCGTAGCATTAATGTCAAGCATGAAGGCAGTTGGGCAATATACATCTGTATTTGCCTTCTTTAAAAGTGTTTGTTTATAGATTATTGACATGTAGAAATATTTATTAAGGCAAAACAAGTACTTTTTACCTTTCTTATATGGCCCCCAAAATGAACTGAACACTACTGTGTTATCTTTGGGTAGTTTATAATAACCATAAAGATTGGTTTTGGCCCAAACAGTATCGTCAACATGAATATTGTATTTTGATTTGATGATGTCAGTTATTTTTATAGCTATTGTTGTTGCAAAAGTTAATGTGCAAAATTTAGTTGTATCAGCATAAGAAGTATTTATAACTTCTCCCTCAACAATTAGCGGACATTCAATAATTTCCAACTTATAATCATGATTGATGTAATTAAATTTATCGAAATGAGCTGGCGCCAATAATGACGTATCAATAAGACCTCTACTATAGGGTATCATTTCATATAACCAGCTAGGGAGTTGTGCAGATTTATACCTTTCTAACAGTGGTTCATAATTTATACTATCAGTATTTCTTGGCATTAAAAACTCCTCGTAGACATTCTTGTTTTCCTGACATTCATTTGCTACTATCTTTTCTTCATGATTTCTTTTTGCTGATATAAAAAAGCAACATGTTATAATTATCAGTATTTTCATGGGTTGTTTAATAATATTTACCCATTTCTTTTTAGATAGCATTTTGGTTCTTATTACACATCAGTTAATGAGTCTTTCATAAAACACTTTCCCTGTCTCCTCTATCTGCTCTAATAGATCTTTATTGCTGATCTCGGCTCTCAACGACAAGTCTATCTTATAAGGCAGTAGCAGGTCATCCAGCTTATTCTCAAGTTGTGTAAGTTCGGTATTGCTTAGTCCACTGTCTGTTATGGTTAGGTCAATATCAGAACCTTGTCTATAGTTCCCTATGGCTCGTGAACCATATATAGTTACCTCTATTATTGCAGGGTATTGTGCAAAGCAGGCATTTATCTGGTCTATATGTTCCTGCTTCAGTCCAAACATTATTTCAGGGAGTTCATGTGTGCTTTAAAGTCAGCAAACAAGCGGTAGTAAACAGTAATTATTTTATCGGCTATGGCATCAGCTATAGCTTCATCATATGCGTGGGTAGATAGGTTGCGGCTCTTTATCATATCCATCCAGCCCTCTCCATCTTGTATCAAACCTTTATTAAAGGCGTCTCTTATAGCATCTCTTGAGCCGGTAATAGTTGTATTGCCCTGGTATGTAAAATAATCCTTCATTACATTCCACGCCAGTTCATGGGTAAACTCAAATCGTTGTATTAGCCCTTGTTCTTCCAGTTCATTAAGAGGGCGGTCATTTTGTATATGCACAGCATCTTCAAGCAGGCCAAATGCCCGCTCAAAGTTCTTCATGCGCTGTAACCATCTTACATCTTCACCCATATCTTACCAAAGCATTAAATATTAATTACCCCACCTCAGCCACACATTTCAACTCTATTGCAATAGCCGTAGGCAAGGAGTCTATACCCACCGTGGTGCGGCAGGGTTGGTTATCCTTAAAGTACTCAGCATATATTTTGTTGTAGGTCTGGAAGTCACGCTTCATATCTACTAAAAAAACAGTTACATCCACCAGCTTATCCCAGCTGCTGCCGCTAGCTTCAAGTATGGTGCGTACGTTGTCAAACACGCTGCGGCATTGTTCTGCAAAATCAAATTCATGGTGGTTACCGTGTTTGTCCGTCTTCAGGCCGGGTATCTCATCGGTTCCTGCCTTCCTGGGGCCTACCCCCGAAAGGAATAATAGATTGCCCACACGCTTGGCATGAGGATACAAACCAACCGGTTTCGGTGCCTTATCTGTAGAAAATTGTTCTGCCATAATATATCTGCTGCCTCAAAAGTAAAAAAAGAAAAGCGTACATGACCAATATCATGCATAACCGCCCCGCCTATCAGTAACATTTATAAACTTCACCAGCTATTCCTCCCCGTTTTTTCAATAAATTGTGTGACAATTATAGTAATATAGTATGAACAGAGCTATCCGTAAAGTTGCAGTTGTAGGTTCAGGGGTTATGGGCTCCCGTATTGCCAGTCTGTTTGCCGGTATTGGTGTGCAAACGCTATTGCTCGATATTGTGCCCCAGGCACCCAACGATGCTGAAACTAAAAAGGGCCTTACCCTGGAAAGTAAGCTGGTACGTAACCGTATTGTGAACGATGCCCTGCAGGCTACTATTAAAGGAAAACCCAGCGCATTTTACACCAAAAAGGCACTCGAGAACATAAAGACCGGTAATATAGACGATGATCTGCACCTCATTGCCGATTGCGATTGGATAATAGAAGTGGTAATAGAGCGCCTGGATATTAAACAACAAGTGTTCGATAAAATAGAAAAGTACCGCAAACCGGGTACCCTCATCAGCAGCAATACTTCAGGCATACCCATACACCTCATGAGCGAGGGACGTAGCGAGGATTTCCAGAAGCATTTCTGTGGCACCCACTTTTTCAATCCCCCGCGCTACCTGCGTTTGTTAGAGATCATACCTTCCCCACATACCGATCGGGCCATCATTAGCTTCCTTATGGACTATGGCGATCGCTTCCTGGGCAAGACTACTGTTTTGTGCAAAGACACTCCCGCTTTCATAGCTAATCGTGTGGGCGTATTCGGCTTCATGGCGGTATTTAAAACCATGCAACAACTGGGGTTGAATGTAGACGAGGTTGATGCACTCACAGGCCCCATACTGGGCAGACCCAAATCGGCTACCTTCCGCACCGGCGATGTAGTAGGGCTCGATACACTGGTGCATGTAGCCAAAGATCTTCCGCAGAATGCACCTAATGATGAGGCCGTAGATATCTTCAAACTCCCGCCCTTCCTGGAGCAAATGATAGCCAATAAGTGGCTGGGCGATAAAACAGGCCAGGGCTTCTATAAAAAAGTAAATGACCCTGCGCAAAAAGGCAAGAGCGACATATTGACGCTCGACCTCAACACCATGGAGTATGGCCCAAAACAGAAATCAAAATTTGCTACCATAGAGGCTGCAAAACCGGTAGATGATCTGGCCGCACGGCTCAAGGTACTGTACAATGGTACCGATAAAGCAGGTGATTTTTACAAACAGTTTCACCATCTCCTGTTCGCCTACATCAGCCACCGCATACCCGAGATCAGCGATGAACTATACAAGATAGACGACGCCCTTAAAGCGGGCTTTGGCTGGGAGATTGGCGCTTTTGAAAGCTGGGATGCACTGGGTGTAGCCAAGGTGCTAGCCAATATGAAAACCGCGGGCGTTGATGTAGCCCCATGGGTGCAGGAAATGCTGGATGGTGGTAACAAAACCTTCTACAAAACAGAGAACGGCCAGCGTAAGTATTACGACATACCTACAAAAACATACAAGGCCATACCGGGCACAGGTGCATTTATATTACTGGAGCACCTGGATGAAAAAGTGGTATGGAAAAACAGCGCCTGCAAGCTTTACGATATTGGGGACGATGTAGTAGCCCTGCGCTGGAATACCAAGATGAACAGCATTGGCGGCGAAGTGCTGGAAGCAGTTACAAAATCAGTAAGTATTGCCGAAGAAAAGTACCGTGGCCTCATACTGGCCAATAGCGGGGCTAACTTTAGTGCCGGTGCCAACGTAGGTTTGATATTCATGTTCGCGGCTGAGCAGGAATATGATGAACTGGATTTTGCAGTGCGCCAGTTCCAGAACACCACCATGCGCATGCGCTACAGCAGCATACCGGTAGTGGTTGCCCCCCATGGTATGACACTGGGTGGCGGCTGCGAAATGTGCCTGCATGCTGATGCCGTACAGGCCGCAGCAGAAAGCTACATTGGTTTGGTAGAGGTTGGCGTAGGCCTGATACCCGGTGGTGGCGGTACCAAAGAAATGGCCCTGCGTGCATCCGACCGCAACATAAAGGAAGACATTGAGGTGAACTACCTGCAGCAACTGTTCATCAATGTAGGCACAGCTAAGGTATCTACATCGGCAGCAGAAGCGTTTGAGAATTTTGTACTGCGCCCGGGTACCGATCAGATCTCCATGAATCCTGATCGCCGCATTGCCGATGCAAAGCGCAAAATACTTTTGCTCAGCGAACAAGGCTATACCCAACCTGCGCCACGCACCAATATAAAAGTGCAGGGCCGTGGTGGCCTGGGTGGTTTACTCAGCGGTACACACGCCATGCGCATGGGCAACTACATCAGCGATTACGATCAGTTCATTGCCGAAAAGCTGGCTTACGTAATGTGCGGGGGCGACCTTACACAAGCCACAGAGGTAAGTGAGCAATACCTGCTGGACCTGGAACGCGAAGCCTTCCTCAGCCTCTGTGGACAACGTAAAACACTTGAACGCATACAAAGCATTTTACAAACCGGTAAACCGTTAAGGAATTAAAGTAAAATGTTCAATAGAAAAGCACATTACTTCTTCCTTATTTGCACCATATTCTTATCTGCTTCCCTGCATGCACAGCGCGCCAGGGAAGTAGATAAAACAGTAAGCGGCTATCTTGAACGCATCAACTATTGGGGCGAGGTATTTAAAACGCCTACAGATTATAACGATTCGCTGATAGTAGCTAACGACAGGCTCATGAGCTATATGAAGGCCACCTGCCAGGACCCTGCAACACTACGCTACGGTTTTGAAAAAGCGCAGGAATCTGGGCTGCTTACTGTTACTTCCGAAGACAGCAGCCTGCGTTTCTACTCGTGGGATACCTGGCTCGATGAGACCCTGCATTGTTTTGATGCCCTGGTACAATACACCACCGCAAGCGGCACCAAAGTAAACGTCATCAGCAGTATCAGCAACCTATACAAACATGGCGATCCCGGCTCTTACTTTACAGACCTGGTAACCGTACACACCAACACAGGCAAAACCGTTTACCTGGCTACCGACTGCAATATAGCAGGCGACAGCAAAGGCTACGAAGTAAAAGCATACACCATAGAAAAAGATAGTCTCATCTCCATACCCTTCTTCAAAACCGGTGACAAGATCACCAAGTCTATAGACTACGCCTACCGTGAAAACTACACTGGCGATAGCACTGGCGGCTACCATGGCCAGTTCAACAGCCTGCACTTCAGCGCCGACAAGTCAAAGCTATTCCTCCCCATCATCTCCAACACCGGCATCATGAACGAGCGCTACTACATTTACAAATTTGAGGGCGACATGTTTGTGTACAAGAAGAAAGGTGAGGATAAGCATGATGAGGTGGTGAAGTGAGTTGACGGTGCTATGTTCTTCCGCAACAATGTAAAATGTCTGTTTCCCTTCAAAATGTCTTGAAATGTCCGTCGACGGACATTTTTGTAATTGGCTGTAATGCAATACTGGTAAGGGTTTTAAGTGATAATGTCTGTTTGGAGGTGAAGAAATTATTGTATTTTGTCCTGAACAAGATTACGGGATTTCAAGATTACAGGATTGTGCAAAAACACAGGGATCGGAGCGCAGTATTTGTTGGTACTAAAATGTCCTTTTTTTCTCAGAATGTCTTAAAATGTCCGCTGGCCGACATTTTTAAATTTTGGTAAAAACCTTTACTGGTTTGCGTTTCATTGCCTCAGCCCTCTAAAATGTCTGTTGGAATATTTTAATCCGGAACGGACATTTTGTGTGTGTTGAATGGAGCTGCCAGGAAACACAACCACAGCGCAAGATACTATTGGCGGAAGTGATTTGCCAAAAGAAGATGTGCACAGTTCCACGGTTGGTAGTGTTCCACAAGTTTGTTGTGCGTTGGCATTACAAACACCATTGGCTCTCGCTCTAGCGCATTCTATAGACACAAATCATCTTACAGAAGAATCGCCAGAGGGGAGGGCTACATCATTCTTTTTTAAGAATAATTATTGTTTTTATGTCATCTTTTTTGGTGTTAAAAAGTTGTCCTTTATTATTTTTCAAAAGTAATCTTGAATCACTTTCATATAATACGGAAAATGTATCGTTCGACTTTTTTATGCTATCAGAATATATATCCAAGTTCCTACCGATGACTATTCTGTAAGGCTTCCCCCCGCCAACGCTGATAGGTAATTCACCATATAAATATTTGCCAAAGGAAAAAGATAAGATCAAAAGGAAAAAGAAATCTCTAACGATATGTACATTATATTTTTTATCACCAACATCGCCAAATGACATTGTAGCTAAGGTACCAGTGAAAATTGATAATCCCCATATAACCATAACTTCTTTAAATTGGTAGCTATGGTATATAAGAAAAATTAGCCGTTTATCCAGCAAACAGGCCTTATCTCATTTCTTGCCTAATGATCAATAGGCTTTCTAGTATATATTATAAAAATCCTGTGAAATCATTTTCCTTTTTGGCATATACATGTTAGTCACTACAGAACTCTAACGCTTTTCTGACAAGACCTTAACGGAAAATATCATTTGTTCTGTGCGTAGTGACTTTACATTAGCGATGCACAATACAAGGAGATGTTACTAACAGAGTTTAAGAATCTAAAGCAATTAATCAACTATTTCTCTACTGAAGAAATTTGTAGAGATTATTTAGAAGAACATCGCTGGGGTGGCATACCCACCTGCCCACACTGCACCAGTGATAAATGGTATAAACTCCGTAACACAAAACTTTATAGATGTGGTACCTGTAAGAAGAAGTATAGTGTAACGGTAGGTACGGTAATGGAAAGCACTAAAATACCTCTCTCTACATGGTTTATGGCAATCTACATTATTTCTGCCCATAAAACAGGTATCAGCAGCGTCCAGCTCGGTAAAGATGTAGGGATAAAACAGTCCAGTGCTTGGTTCCTTCTACACAGAATACGGGAGATGTTTCAGGAGAAAACATTTACTAAACTGACTGGTGTTATCGAACTGGATGAACTATACGTGGGACAGAAGGACAGGAAGAATAGAACTAAGAAAATGAAGCCAGGAAGGGGTTCGGTAAATAAAATACCAGTCTTAGGCATCCTGCAAAGAGGTGGCAATATCGTGTATCAAGTAGTCCCCGATACGTCTGCAGATGTGCTTAGACCAATCATTTCTGCACGAGTAGATAAAGCAGCCATTATCAACACCGATGGCCATCTGTCTTACACAGGGCTTGATAAAGAATTTGCAGCACATGAAGTAGTTAATCATGGTGCAGGGGAATACGTCAGGGGCATATACCATACGAACGGTGTAGAGGGAGCTTTTGGGCAGCTAAGAAGAGGAATAAGAGGTATCTACATAAAGATGAGTAAGAAGCATCTCCAGAGGTACTGCCACGAGTTTAGTTACAGGTTCAATACTCGTGAGATGAAAGATGCAGACCGCTTCGTATCACTGTTGGATAGATTACCAGGCAGGCTCCGGTATCAGGATTTAATTAAGTAAATTTCTACGATAGCAATGCTAACATATCTTTTTCCTTTTTTTCGATGTACCTCTGGAATTTTTCGGCATATTTACTTCCAATATGGTCACTAAAAAAATCTGCATCCTTAGTTTTCGGAAATTTTGCCTTTATAGTGATTTTACCTTCTTGGTTCCAATTATCTGTAGCCAAAAAAAGTACAGTAAGTTCATCAATCCTATCTCCTTCTATTTTTGTTCCAGAAGAAGAAATCTCTATAGTATATGTTTCAAAATACATTGCCTTTTGTGTAGCTAAAATAGTGGCCTTTATATAATACCCATTATTTCCATACTCGAAAGTATAGGTATTTTGTTGGGCAACCTCAGCTCGTTTATACAAATCTTTGAATATGCTCTGGGGCCCATTGATATTATTATGAATGCTCTCAAAAAAAGAAGACGTATCGGTTACAAACTGATTTTTCGCATCAATAGCTTTAACTGGTCTCATGCTGAATTTTAGTTTAGATAAGGACCAAAAATAGCTGGATTTTACAAGGATAAAAATCTTTTTAAATGTCATCAGAAACAATTAATTTCTTTATCATACTTTAGCAGAAATAATGATTTTTGTTTCATTCAAAGCGCTTATGAGGTAAGAACAATAGTTATAAACATATTATAAAGAGTAAGCGTTAGCTAACTTTCACCGTCTGGTAAAACCGCGAATTTTAAATAGACTGTACGAGAAAGATGCACAGACGCGCCCAAAAGGGCGTGGCTTCATCTATTCATTAATGCAGTCGGGACTTCGCGGTTCCCTCCAGGCTTGATAGGATAGCTCCGAGGTTCACGCCCCCTCTATTTTAGACCCCCGTCATTGGAACCTCTTGACATCCTTCCTCGTCAAACCAATGCACAACAAAGCTCCCCCTGTCTTTTAGATAATCATACAGGAAATCTATTTTTTCATCTTAATCATAGACCTTTTATGGGCTGGGGAATACTATTACTAATACTCCTGATAATGGCTTATTTCACTACTAAAAAAGATAAGAAAAGAACCATTATAAGAAAATGTTCTAACTGCGGCTGGGTAGGAACTGAAGGAAGATGGAAAGAAGTCTCCGGATGTCCTAGTTGTAGAAGCGACTTATATACTCGTCACTATCAGTAACACAAATTATTCACTCACTTAAACAACAAACAAATGAAACTAAATAAAAGTGCACTATACGCGGTTATAATAATACTATCCGCAGGTGCAGCATCTTTCTTGGTATATCAGAATTTTATTGAAGGACGTTCATCTCATAATAGGTCAGTTGAAAAGGATTCGTATGAAGACGCCGTGGACAATGCTTCCACATCCAAATCAAGCACTTCTGAAGAAAAGCAATCCAAGAAAATAGTCTGCCCTAATTGCAAGGGAACAGGTACTGCAAGATCTGTTTGCGACAGGTGTGATTATGACTACGATTGCAATAAGAAGCCGGGCGGAGGATACATTAGAATAGCCTATGGCAATCCTGGTAATGAAAATTGCAGAGAATGCCCTAAATGTAGCGGAACTGGATATTACACTGGTACGTGTACCGTATGTAATGGCAGCGGCAGGGTAAATGAATATGAGTAATTGCTAAAATAAAACCTGCTATTCTTAGCAGGTTTTATTACTTTGTCATGACAAGGCCTGTTTGCTGGATAAACGGCAAAAATTATTATTGGTAAAATCAATTGAATATAAAAAATTTTATATGAATTGACCTTTTTCGAAGGTGATGATAGCCAAAACATGTAAATTAGGTATAGTATTGTAATAACGACCCCAATGTGGGTTTTTATAGTATCCTCTCCTAGACTATAATAAGGAAAATAAAGAGTAACACTTAGAACGAATAAGTTTATTAAATAAAATGATTTAAGTAAAGAAGGAGCTGCTTTTAAAAAATTATCTGTCATTGTTTCACTTGTATATGAGGAATATACTAATGAAATAATGACAGATATAAAAATTATAGTTAGCAGGCCAGATTTAAAATAAGTTACATTGATAATATTGTATTCTGAATAATCATAATTACTTAAAAAACCATTCATTACGAAAAA
>JABDEZ010000008.1 GCA_013286835.1 Bacteroidota bacterium | reverse complement strand
CCAAAAGATTGTCCCATCCCCGTTTGTATAAATGTCTGGTACACACCTTCGTGGCAGGTACGGCAGGTCTGCATGCCTACATAATGCACACTGCTGTCATACACATTGCGCCAATCACTTTCAGCATGCTCAGTGGGCACACTGCTTTTAGGACTATTGCAGAAAAAGGCAGGCAGCGTTACAGCTACCAAAGCCAATGTAATTAATATATAACGTAATAACCGAGGAGGCATACCCATTCAAAAGTACTACACTGGCATCAATTAAAAATAGCGAGCGTGTAATTTGATTTACCCTTTTGTATCAAAACGTAACTACCATTCAACAAATGCTCTTCTTTCAGCAAGAAATCTATTGCTGCTACTTTTTGCTTGTTGATGCTTACCCCTCCATTCTGAACCATTTTACGTGCTTCACCTTTCGATGCAAACACTCCGCTGTCAGCAAGGAAACTAATAAGATCAAACCCTTCAGCCAGGTTAGCCTTTGTGCTCGCAACTTGCGGCACTCCATCCATCACCTCAAGCAATTGTTTTTCAGTTAATGCCTGCAATGCTTCCAGCGATGATTGCCCAAACAGTATTTCTGATGCACGTTGTGCAAACAACAGATCCTCGCTACTATGTACCAGTATCGTTAGTTCTTCTGCAAGGGCCTTTTGCAGCTTGCGTTGGTGGGGCGCTTGCTGATGTTCTGCTATTAATGCATTTATTTCTTCAACTGTTTTAAAAGAAAACGTCAATGCCATACGTTCAGCGTCAGCATCTGGCAGTTTCAGCCAAAACTGGTAAAACTGGTACGGCGATGTCTTTTCCGGATCCAGCCATACATTTCCACCTTCACTTTTGCCAAACTTGCTGCCATCACTTTTCGTGATCAATGGGCAAGTCATTGCAAAGGCATCCCCTCCGCCCTTGCGGCGTATCAGTTCTGTACCCGTAACAATATTCCCCCACTGGTCAGCGCCACCCATCTGTAGTTTTACATTCTTATTATTGTAGAGGTAGTAAAAATCAAAACCCTGTATCAATTGGTACGTAAACTCTGTAAAAGACAACCCTGTTTCCAGGCGTTTTTGTACAGAATCTTTAGCCAGCATATAGTTTACAGATATGTGCTTACCTATCTCACGTATAAAATCGAGGAAACCATAGTCTTTAAACCAGTCGTAATTATTTACCATCACAGCTGCATTAGGCTGCGTTTCGTCAAAATCAAGAAACTTTTCCAGTTGCTTGCGTATACCGGCACAATTACGTTGTATAGTATCCATGTCCAGCAGGTTGCGCTCTGCCGATTTACCTGAAGGGTCACCTATCATCCCTGTAGCCCCGCCTACGAGGGCATAAGGCTTGTGCCCTGCGCGCTGCATACGCATCAGTAAGGTTATAGGCAACAGGCTGCCTATATGCAGGCTGTCTGATGTAGGATCAAAACCTATATAACCACTGGTCATTCCTTTGTTCAACTGTTCTTCTGTGCCAGGTATTACATCTTGCACCAGGTTCCTCGCCTTTAATTCAGCTATAAGGTTCATCTCAATAAATAATTTGTAACGAGGCAAAAATAAGGCTTAGCAATTAAAAAGCCTTTGAGATTTGTGTTTCAACCTACTTGCACACCTTTTCCAAAAAGCGACTTACTGCATAGGTAGCTAATTGTCCACTAGGTCCGTTAAGCGTATAGTCGCAGCCATGCGTAGCCCATGGAAGGCTCAGCAGGTAGTTAGGCACGTGAGCTGCATTCAACTTTTCAACCAGCCGTGGCGCATGCTGATAGGCGACAAGCACATCCAGCTTGCCTTGTATTAACAATGTAGGAACCGATTTGGGAGTAACAGCTAAGATAGGTGAAGCCTCAGCATATTGTTGGGGCATCGCACTATAAGTACCCCCGATATAATTTTCCAGTACCTCGCACGAATGATAGACCATTCTATTAGCCGGGTGCTGGTACCCCCATATCATATCTGCCGGGCCATAGTAACTGACCACCCCTTTTATATTGGGATCATTAAATGTGTAGGCGGCTTCCAATACTATTTGCCCACCTGCTGAACGGCCTAACAATACCAGCTTACTGGTATCTATATTAAGTGTTTGTGCGTTCCTTTTTAGATAATCTATTGCGGTATGTAGGTCTTCAACCTGAGACGGGCTTTTAAACTCTGGGGTCAGCCTATAGTTAATGGTTGCCACATTGTAACCAGCGTTTGCCAGGTAGCTATTCAATTCTGGCAATTGCTGGCTGGTGCCACCAGCCCATGAGCCACCATGTACCACCACAACACATGGCCTATTGCCAGGCTGTTGTGAGGTATAATAATCAAGGGTGAGCGGCATAATACCAGCAGGTGTGTAAGCCAAGGTTTTATAAGCCAGTTGTCCCGCACCAATGCCCGTTATCATACCTGTTACGTTAAAAGCAGGTGTTGCATCATTTATTGCATACTTACCAAATGCCTCCTGCAGGCCTTCATCCAACTTCGTAGATACAACATGAGCACCCACAATAGGCCTTAAAAAAAATATAAGTGCCACAACACCTAAAACAGTTCCAGCAAGACTTACCCCTCTTAACCCAAAACCCAAAACCAGCAATACAACCGTAGCAGCAATAAATATCCAGGGGAACTCCGTAACCAGTATAGCCACATACCAGCAAAACAATATAGGTGCCGGAAATACAGCTAATAATGAGCCCAAGAAAAGAAGGATAATAAATACAAGACGGAGCATGGGTGCTTTGTTAAAAATATAGACAGAAGTTGCAAACGTAAATTACCCGACAATATTAATCTTTATCTTTATTGGAATATCATAACGGAAATTGTTATGTGCTTTATCAAACCATTAAACACCAATAAAATGAATGAAATAAATGTCAAACAATTGGGAAAAGATGACGTAGTGGTCGCACAAAACCTTTTCCTGCTTTTGCAAGAAATATTTGATGTCGAAAATGTAAAAATAACAAGCGCTTCTTATACTGAAAAACTCCTTGAAAACTCCAATATTATTGTCTTTGCAGCGGAACATCAAGAAGAAATAATTGAAGGTTTAACCGCATATGTATTGCCAATGTATCATTCCGAATCGGCTGAAATATACATTTATGATATTGCAGTAAAACCTAAATTTCAGCGCATTGGTGTTGGCAAAAAACTACTGGCAACCTTGTCAGAATATTGCCGCCAAAACGAAATAAAAGAAATGTTTGTGCAGGCTAATGAAGAGGATGAGCACGCATTAGATTTCTATCGATCCATGCATTATAAGGAAGCAAAAGTTGCCCATTTCACCTATAATATTCTATAGCGACAACGGTTAGTAGCCGTATCCACTAAACCCATCCTTCTAAAACAATTTACCCTACAAGTTCAAAGTCGGGTTCGAAGGTATCTGCTCTGCTGATATTCATTGCAAATTGGTATTTTTCCGGGTAAGGCTCCTGGAGCAGGCTACCGGTACGGATGTACGGATAAGAGTCTGCATAAGTCTCAATATGATTGGGCGATATGCGCCGATGTATGTGCCAACGATGTAACTGTCCCGGGTGTTTCAGGCCAGCCGCACCTATAAGTTGCACAGCGCTACCCACCGTTTCATTATGAAAGTTAGCAACGCGTACTTTTTTGTCAGTAACTACCAGACCACGCCCCAAATTATCGTCTTGGGTAGCCACACCTGCAGGGCATGTATTCTTGTTGCATTCCAGCGCTTGTATACAGCCTAGCGCCATCATCATACCACGAGCGCTATTGCACATATCAGCCCCCATTGCAAAGTACTTCACCATATCGAATCCCGAAGTAACCTTCCCAGAAGCTATTATCTTTATATGCTTTTTCAGCCCAAACCCTTTTAATATATCATGTACGAAAGCCAGCGCATCGCGTAGCGGCATCCCAACTGCATTTGAAAATTCTAAAGGTGCAGAACCAGTACCACCCTCGCCACCATCCACTGTAATAAAATCAGCATAAATTTCCTTGCTCACCATAGCCTTGCAAATGGCTATAAACTCGCTCCTGTGGCCTATGCACAACTTAAACCCTACAGGCTTACCACCCGACAGGTTTCTAAGCTCTTCAATAAATTCTACCATTTCCAAAGGACTTGTAAATGCGCTATGACCCGGAGGAGATACAACATCCTGTCCCATTGCAACAAGCCGTATCCTTGCAATTTCAGCCGTAACCTTAGCTGCTGGCAGAATGCCCCCATGACCAGGCTTTGCGCCCTGCGATAATTTTATTTCTATCATTTTCACCTGGGGCAAAACAGCACGTTCAGCAAAAGCCTCATAATTAAAAGAACCGTCCTGTTTCCGACAGCCAAAATAGCCGGTACCTATCTGCCATATGATGTCCCCGCCAGGCTGAAGATGGTAATCACTAAGACCTCCCTCACCAGTATTATGAGCAAAGTTGCCAATTTTCGCACCCTCGTTCAGCGCCATTATTGCGTTCTTGCTTAGCGCACCAAAACTCATTGCTGATATATTGAACACACTCGCTGAATAGGGTTGTTTACATCGCGGCCCACCAATCAGTACACGCGGGTCATTGTTCAATTGTTTGTGGTCAATTGCTGATATGCTGTGGCTGAGCCACTCATAACCAAGTGCATAAACATCCAATTGTGTACCAAAAGGCACCGTATCATTCACTTTTTTCGCCCTGCGGTAAACCAGGCTTCGCTCCAATCGGTTAAAAGGTTTACCATCTGTATCACTTTCCACAAAATACTGGTAAAGTTCAGGGCGTATTTTTTCTAACAGAAAACGCATATGTCCAATCACCGGGTAGTTCCTCAATATGCTGTGATGAGTCTGAAAAATATCCTTTATGCCTATCACAATTAGAGGAATAACAATTATGAAAGACCAATATATTGGTGTCCATAGCAAGCTCAAAGCTGCAATTCCAAGAATAAGTAAAGCTGATAACAACAGGAATTTGTTTCTCATGCCACCGAATTTTTTATTTATTGAAAGGTAGCAAAGAATCGTCCACATCGGGAACACATGAGTATTATATCCTGATTATCATTTCCACTCTATCTATATCTATTGAGTGGGTTGAAAATATAAAAACCCGCTATTAAAGCGGGTTTTTATATATAAGTGCGGCAAAGGAGATTCGAACTCCCACGCCCGTTACAGGCGCTACCACCTCAAAGTAGTGCGTCTACCAATTTCGCCATCGCCGCATTTGTTGATGTTAAAATCTGAATATTGCTATTGAGGTCGGCAAAGATAATGCGATTTTTCATTTTCCGGTAATATACATCTGCTGAAATTCCCAAGCCTTACATATTATTTATTCCCCACCATTAACCCACGCATTACTTATTACCTATCATCTGGAAATATTGTTCCACCATGCTCCGGTAATAAGGCTTTAACTGCGGCGGTACCGTTTTGTACAGTTCCAGCAATTGCTGCCTGTCCTGTATATATTTTTGTAGTTCAGGCGGTATAGGCCTGCTTATTTCCTGTGCACTTTTAGAAGATCGCTTATCATCTTCTTCCTGTTGCCGTAAAGATTTTTCAGTTTCCAGCAAGCGGGTCAGTATCTCACGTTGCCTTTGCTGAAACTCGCTATTAAACCTGCGGTTCACCAGATCGGTCTCAGTTTTATCCATCTTTTGCTGTATATCCTGCATCTCCTTGCTGTTACCCAGCCCTTTACTATTAAGTAAGCGATTCAGTTCCTGCAATTGTCTGCGTATAGAGGCCTGCTGTTCTGCCATGCGGGCTATTTGCTCTGCATCTCCATTCTCACCATTGGTCTCACCCTGTCCCTGGCCTTGTTTTCCATTGCCACTCTTATTCCCAGACTGTCCGTCTTTACCGGTTTGCCCAGGTTTGCCCTGCCCGGGCTTCTGTCCGGGTTTATCACCGGGCTTTTCTCCCGGTTTCTGGCCATCCTTCTTAGCCATAGCGTCTTGCATTTGTTGCATGGCGCTACCTAGTTGCTGTTGCTTGGTTATTATGTCGCTCAGCTGCTTGCCCGCGCCCGGCTTGGGGTTCATGCCACCTGGCTTGCTGCAGCTGCCATTACCTGGCTGCTTTTGTGCCTTGCTCTGGGCTTCCAGGAGGTTACCCAGTATCTCGTTCAGCATCAAGGCCAGGTTATTGGTATGGGTCATTACATATTGTTGGCGTGCAGCAGCATCAGAAACCTGCCTGTTTTCTAGTTTATCCACAGCAGCGGCCATATTGCGCTCTAGCTGAGTAGTCTCTTTGTTTACAGTTACAGATAGTTTAGAAAGGTGTTTACTCAACGAGAACAAGCTGTCACGTATCATGTAAGAATTGCTATGCAGCCTGTTTTGTTCCTGCTGATTGGTTAGGTAAGTAGGGCTGGTTGTTGGCGTCCTTAACACACTTTTCATCAGGTCTTCCTGGTCAAAAGATAAACGGATCAAATTGGTAAGTATCTGGCGTACCGCGTGTATATCCATCTCTATCTGCTCCATATTCATACCGCTTGCCTGCTCACGCATAGATGCTGCCATTTGCTCCAGGTTCTCAGCAGCTTTCTTTTCTTCTTCGCTGGCTTTACTTTTCTGATTCTGTTGTAGTTGATCGCTGCTTTGCTGCATGTCTTTCTGCGCTTCGGCTCCTTTGCTTTTAGGTGCATCCAGGTTTTGCTGCTGTTGCTTCATATCAGCATTCAGTTTTTCAGCCTCCTTCATATCTTCCTTCATCGCCTTGTCTAGCTCCTTTTTCAGGTCCTGCTGGTCTTTGTTCAAAGCTGCATTGTCTTTTTTGCCTGCATCGGTCTGGCTTTTCAGATCGCGTTCTTTCTTGGCCATATCATCCATCTTATTGGCCAGGTCTTCCATACGCATCTGCAATTCCATTTTCTTCATTAGTTCCTGCATACGCTGCAGGTCCATATTAAACAGCTTATTTTCTTCCTCCAGTTGTTGCATTGTCTGCACCGCTTGTTCCTTATTCAGCTTCTGCATCAGTTCCTGCAATTTCTCCATCTGCTCCTTCAATTCCTTGTTCAGCAAGTTGTCCACTTGCTTCTGCATATCTTCCTGTTTTTCCTTCAGGTCGTCGCTATAAGGCTTCTTATCTGCCTGCTCTTTTTGTTCGTCTAGTCTTTTCTTTATGTTCTCTACCTGACTTTTCAGCTGGTCTTGCTTTTTCTCCATTTCCTTCAAGCTCTGTTGCTGCTCCCAGTCCATGTTCTCACTTTGCAGCATCTTGGTCTGCATGTCTTTGTAGTCGCTTTGCAGCTCATGCGTTTTCTCCGCACTGTTGCTGAGGCCTGAGTTTATTTGCTGACTATTTGCATTTATGGCAGAGTCTATCTGCTTTGTATTGTATTGCTGATAGGTCATCACCTCACTGCGAGATGCCTTGCTGCCGTGTACACCGTCGTTATCCCAGGCCTCTATATAGTAAGATAATTTTTGCCCCGATTGCAGGTTCAGCGATTGTATATCAAAATACTCCTGGAAGGCAGTAAGCGCTCCGGACGTTATTTTTAACGGTACGCTTTTATGCCCTAAAGGTCTGTTGCTGACATCAGTTATATCATAGTTAAATAGTACCCGGGTAATGCCGTAATCATCGCCTGCAGTACCGGTAAGCACTATTTGCTTGCCAGCAATAGAGTCTTTGTATTGCTGCATTTGTATCACCGGGTACTGGTCTGGTATCACCTGCACTGCATAGCGAAAACTATCTGCTACTCCGGCTTGTTTATTCACAAGCGTCAGCATGTAGGTTGTATCATTCATAAACCTGTACTGGGCAGCAAACAAGGCGCCTGTTTTGGGCAAATTCGCTGCAGCGCCTTCACCCATCCGCAAAGTGGCCTGGTCGGTAAATTCAGTTAAGAAAGCCCAGCGCACAGTCGTGCCGACAGGTAGCGTCATATCGCCAAGGCTGCTACGGGTCTCATTCTTTTTACCAATGTAGGATGGATAATCTATCTCTACCTTAAACGTTTTTAAAGATGGTTTCTGCAATAATTGCAGTGTGTATGGCTGAGAATAAAACCCAGCAGCAAACATTCTGAAGTTCACCACATCTGTTACATTCCTGAAGGTATATTCAAATTGGTTTTTACCAGTTGTCTGCATTGATATTTTTTCATTGCCTATCTGCACAAACATGTCGCCTGGAAGTGCACTACCTTCTGTGGTCACTTTCAAAACGTAGTCAGTATTCCTTACTACCTGCAAAGGCAGACTATTGATCTTGAACGTAAATGGTGCCGGCTTCTCAAAAGCTTTGGTAGGCTGCAGCAATCTTGTTGATGCATCTTTAAATATATTTGGTGCTGCCACCAATATGAAAACACCTACCAGCAACAGCGGAAGCAAATAAGGTATAAATCTTTTGTTCTTAGAAAAATCTATAGCAGTAGTTATGGGGATGACGGCTATCTGGCTGGCCTTCTGGTCTATACTGGCTTCTATAAGCTCCCTGCTCTCGCTGGTATATCCATGTTGCTTTAATTGCAGTATGTTCAGCAACTTATCACTTATTTCAGGAAAGTGTATGCCAACAATGGTTGCAGCCTGTTCGTGACTGATGACCTTACCCAGTCGTGCCATTTTGGTCAAGGGGATGATCACCCACATCACCAGTGCACCCAACCCGAATGTTACAAAAATAGAAACGATAGATACCTTAAGCCATATAGGCAGGTACAAATAGTACTCACTAACACTTACGGTAAGTATATAAAACAGCAAACATATTAAAAATATAAGCGTACCGCGTATCACCCTATTGGCGTAGTACTTGCGGATAAAAGCATCCAAACGCGATATGAGCCAGTCGTAATTTGTCATAAAATCTCCTATACATGCAATATAAATTAAAATAGGCGCTTTGCCATCCTTTTAACTTACTATTAGAACGGTATTTGCCCCGTAGATTTATGTTATCTATTATTAATCTGGCTTGGCTAACAAACAATGTTCGCCTATCCGTAAATTTGCAGCGAAGTTTAGATATTACCAGGGGATTATATAATGATGCAATTATACCCGGCACACGCCGCAGAAGCCTTAGAGTTCAATAAAGTAAGCCAGTTACTTACCTATAAATGCCGTACAGATGCTGCACGCGAACGTGTAGAGGATATGCGTTTCCATACACGCATAGACTATGTGGAACGGGAATTAATGCAGACCAGCGAATTTAAAATGATATTGCAGGGCGGTGATTACTTCCCCAACGATTTTACACAAAACCTGCATAAAGAGCTAAAATTGCTCACTATACCTGGCGGAGTATTGGTGGGAGAGCAGCTACTTTCTCTGCAACGCCTGTCAACCAACATACGCGACATACTCAATTGGTTTAAGAAACATAATGACCTTTTCATTCATTTACGGTCGCTCACAGAAAAGATCACGTATGAGAAACAGATAGTCGAGATCATCAATGACGTAATTGACGAGGGCGGGCAGGTAAAAGACAATGCATCCAAAGAGTTGATGCAGATAAGGAGCGAACTCAGCAGCCGACGGCAGGAACTGCGCCGCACTTTCGAAGGTGTATTGCGCAAACTGAACAAACAAGCCTACCTGGCCGATACTGCAGAGGGTTTCCTCAACGGCAGACGCGTGGTAGCTGTACTAGCTGAATACAAACGTATTGTAAAAGGCATATTGCATGGCGAAAGTGATTCACAGAAAACAGTATTTATAGAACCGGAAGAAACCATAGAGCTCAATAACGACATAGCTTCGCTTGAACGGAAGGAAATGCGCGAGGTGCATAGAATACTCATGCAAACCACTGCCAATCTTGCAAAGCACCATCCATTACTGGATGCCTACTACCACCTCGTAGGTCTTTTCGATTTTATTCGCGCCAAGGCACTGTTGGCTATCGACATGAACGGAAGTATGCCCAAGCTGAGTACCAATGCCACCGTAAACCTCATAAAAGCATATCATCCGCTTTTGCTCCTGCACAACAAGAACAGCGAAAAGCCAACCATACCACTTAATATAAAGCTCGACAGGCTGCAGCGCATACTTATCATTAGCGGACCAAATGCAGGTGGCAAAACAGTATCTATGAAAACCGTAGGACTGCTGCAAATGATGCTGCAAGCCGGGCTATTAATACCTGCCAGCCCTGATAGTGAACTGGGTATTTTCAAACAGATCATGATACAGATCGGCGATACCCAATCTATAGAGCATGAATTGAGTACCTATAGCGCCCACCTGCGCGATATGAAGTACTTCATGGAAAATGCCAATGGCAAAACCATGTTTTTTATAGATGAGCTGGGCAGTGGTAGCGACCCAAACCTGGGCGGCGCATTTGCTGAGGCCATAGTTGAAGAACTGGCCAAGAAACAAGCCATAGGCATAGTCACCACCCACTATCTCAACCTAAAGGTGATGGCGGGCAAAGTGAATGGCATTATGAACGGAGCTATGGCTTTTGATGAAACCAAGCTGGAACCTCTATATAAACTAACTACCGGCAAACCCGGCAGCTCTTATACATTTGCTATTGCACAGCGTAGCGGTTTGTCTCCTTTTATCATAGAACGGGCACGGCAACTCACCCAGCGTGAGCATTTCCGGCTCGATAAAATGCTTTTGCAAACCGAGCAGCAATCTGTACAATTATCAGAAAAAGAGAACGAACTGAACAAGCTGCTCAAAGAGAACATCAGGCTCAAAAAGAACTACGAGGAACTTACAGACAAGGAGACAGTAAAACAGCAACAGGAAACACTAAAGCTGCAAAACAAAATAAAGAAGGAAGAACTGGACTACCTGCGTGATATGGAACGCAAGTTCAAACAGATCATACAGGACTGGAAAAAATCGACCAACAAACAGGAAGTCATCGACAGCGCTGAAAACATACTCTTCAAAAAGAAACAGATAACCGGCAATGCTGCCGCTGCTAAAAAAGCAGATAAGAACTACGAAATAGTTACAGGCAACCCCAGGATCGGCGACATGGTACGCAATAAAAACAACCACCAGGTGGGCAAGCTTGTAGAGCTACGGGATAAACGTGCCATTGTGCAGATAGGCAACCTGCCTTTTAATGTGTTGCTGGACGACTGGATAGTAGTACGGAAAAGGGAGAAGAAGGAGCCACAGTAAATTAGAGATCATGCCCGCCACAAAATGAAAAAAGCCATACCCGTTGCCACAATGCAGAAGAACATGGCGTAAAAGAATCCTATTATGGTGCCGTAGAAAAAGCTACGCCAGCGGCTGATGCCATAAACATTGTGCATCGACTTGACCATATAGATTACATAGAACACAGCACATATCATCCAGACAAGCGTGCTCCCATGTGGAAAAATGTATAATTCATTCAGCGTTTTTAGTGAGAACCAGAATGCATGATAGTGCAGTGAGAAAATAACATGGTTCACATAGAAGAGGTCCTTGCGCCTGATAAATAGCAATTTAAGCATCAGGGCCATAAAGGGTATCAGGAAGAAAAAGATCTTTGGGAATAGGTGTTTCATTTGTTCCACCAGATACTCCTTCATATCCGGTCGCTTCTTCAATGCCTTCGCAATATCCCAACCAAATATTTTTGCCTCTTTCACGTCAACGTTAATTTTACGCAGCGTATCATCAGTATTGGAGACGTCATATTGTATACCTCCAAGATTTTGTTGGGGTACTTTATTTACGGTCAATTTAGCTCCTTTCCCAAGATCGTATGTTTTAGCCACAGCTGTGGCAGCCTCTTTTTTTTCATCATTAGGCAAAAAGGATCCAACAAAGAAGTAAATAAAGCTCACGAAAATATACAGTGAAATAGGAGGTATATACCGCATCCTTTTTTCTTCCCAATAAGCTGTAGTAAGCAGCCCCGGGCTGAACCAAAGCGCTTTTAAAGTTTGCCAGAACTTGGAATCGTAGTGCAGGTAGTGCCCGGCAAAATGCATAATAAGCGCACCAAACGTATCCTTATGCAGGTGGGTCTCCTGGCCACATTGTGCACAATAATTCTCAACGGCGGGGTACCCGCAGTTAGGACATATCTTTGGTTCAGAAGAGTTGTGCGACATAGAGATTTGTGTACGCAACCAAAATAATCATTCATTGTCAAATAACCTATGCCATATAGCGCATTAAGCCATCTATTTTCAATCTCTCTTTCTGGTACTAATTTGCTTCAAAAAAAAGCAAGCCAGATATTCTGATTTTTCAATCAGAATATCTGGCATACAAACCGTGCATTATTTATTTTTTATCTAGAAGTAGCTCCTATTATCATTAGTCTGCCGGAGAACCTTATATTCTGTCAGAAAGCTATTCTTCTATCTTCATTCCCTTTATGCTCACCACTACCGTCTTGGCAGTAGCTCTATTAAAAAGACTAATAAAGAAGCCCAGCACCATTATGATAACACCCAGCCACAGTACATTGATATACGGGAATTGCAAAGCCTTCAGCACTATGTAATCATCTTTAGGGTTGGTTTGCCGTACCTGTATCTCAGCCATTTGCTGCGCTGGTATCACTTTAGAGAAACGCACGTATATACCCAGTTTTTTTGCAGTATCATCAATAGTGCTTTCATACTGGTTGCGTATCAGGTATATAGGGTTCAGGTCTTGTACAAGCCCATCATAATTATACAATCCCAACTGCGCAGCTACGGCTATATCACCTTGTTGCGCGGCATAGCGTGGGTCTTTTATGTCAGCATTAAACCCTTTAAACACTATGTATTCATTGTCTATAAAAATACTGTCGCCCTTGTGCACCATGTAGCTCTTGTAGGTGCTGGTATCAGTCCGTTTAGATGGGTCAATTACAGAGGTCACATAGGTAAATATATCCTTGGTCAGGTAGTGTTTCGATGCCGGGTTGGCCACAAGTCCTTGTTGTCCTTTAGGATTAATGAATGCATCCGGATACAACGTAAAAGATTCTTTTATTTCATGAGTTACAGAATCCCTGCGTTCATAATCAACTCTGTAAAATGTACGTGGGTCGCTGGGCGATGTTGAATCGCCCCTGTAAGTAGCGAAATAATCACCCATAGCTACAGCACGGTTGCGGAACAGCAATACGTTTTCCCTGCTCTCACGCGCATTTTCAGATGCCGACTTACCAAAGTCCATCACCATACCCAGTGTGTTGAACGATATGGTTTGTTTATTATAAGACGACAGTAATATCCCCAGCAGTACAGTACCAAATCCCCAGTGTGCTATAGATGGCCCCAACTGTTTCAACCTGCCTTTCATTACCACAAACGCATAGTATATATTGGCTGTTATAGCATAGCATGCAGCAAACAGTAGTATATCATACTGCCAAGCATCTATCTTTTGGCCAAAGCCGATAACAAGGCCTATCACCACTGCTATACCGGCAGTAATACCCAGGTGCTTCAGCACCGTTTTCATATTGGTATGCTTAAACTTCAGGTACAGTATAGAGGCCGATAGCACCCCAATTATTATGGCTACCCACACCTGTATATTGTTGTATTGTAATACTGGGTTCACGGGTGGCGCAATATCTTTATTCGTCAGCCACTTATACAGCGGCGCCCACACCGGCAGGGATGTTGCAAATATGATCTCCATGCCAGACAGCAACAGCACAAAAGACCCTATGAACATCCAGAATTCGCGGGACGATATTTCTTCTTCGCTCTTTATTTTAGGTAAAGATTTCCACCTGTACACCAACAATCCCACTGATAATGACAGTAAAATCCCAAGAACAACAAGCAGGTGCCAATACAAAGATGATCCTTCCCCTGTAAACGCATGTACCGATGTATTGCCCAATACGCCCGTACGGGTAAGGAAGGTTGAATACCACACCAAACAATAAGTAAGCAGGAAGAGTATGAATGTTATAGTTAGTGTGCGCTTGGTAGCCTTATATACCAGCAATGTATGCAGCCCCGCTACCAGTACCAGCCATGGTACCAGCGATGCATTCTCTACAGGGTCCCACGCCCAGTAACCGCCAAACGTTAGCGATTCGTAGGCCCACGCACCACCCATCATAATACCAGTGCCCAATACCCCACCGGCAAATAAAGACCAGTTGAGTGCAGGCTTTACAAACAATTGGTAATCACCCTTCCACAAAGCGGCAATACAATAGGCAAATGGTATCAGTGTGCTTGCAAACCCCAGGAACAATATTGGCGGATGTATCACCATCCAGTAGTTCTGCAGCAAAACATTAAGGCCGTTCCCGTCCTTTATAAAGCTCATATAGTTAGCCATCTGGAACACCGGTGCGCCCTGCATCTGCATACGCAACAGCATAAATGGATTGCTGCCTATACGTGAATCTGCACTCAAGTAAAAACCCAGCAGCATGGTGGCCAGGCACGTCTGCACCAGTGCTATTATAGCCATGGTACGGGTTTCCAACACCTTGGCAGTACGCATTACTATCAGGCCAAGCACACAATGCCATATGGTCCACAGCATAAAGCTACCCTCCTGCCCTTCCCAAAAGCAGCTCAGCAGGTACTTGGTAGGCAACGTTAACGATGAATGCTCCCAGGCATAATGATACTCAAACAAATGCCCGGCTATAATATAATATAGTGTAGAAAAAATACCGAACACTGCCAGCACATGCACTATAAAGCTCCCGCGGCCCAGCCACTGCCATTGCGCACTCAATGCTACATTGTTCTTTTCAGCCTTTACCGATATAAAATAACTAATGGCGCTGAACAGTGCACCTACAAACGAAATGATTGCAAAAAAATGACCCAGTTGCCCGGGCCACAAATGCTCTCCAATGAACTGTGTATTCATTTATAAAAATTCAAAACTGTGTTTAATACTGTGTGCATGCTTTCCTTAACTAGCATTACCTTCAACTACCATGTCTTTCTTATACTTACTTGGGCACTTCATCTGGATGCCCGAGCAATGAAAAGTTCCATCTTGTATATAACCTTTCATCACCAGCTGTTCGCTTTTTTCTATATCAGTTGGTTTGGCGCCATTAAATACCACCTTGTTTTCATTCCCAGCCTTATCCTTTGCATAAAAATAAAAATGGTTAGGGTCAACCTGCGGGTCATATACTGTTCCCTTGCTTTTATCCATTACTGCAATTACATGATATGCCTTGCCCGGTTGTTTACCTGCTGATGCAAAAGTCTCATAAGTACTGAAATTCCCAAACATCGAAACAATGACACATACCGCAGCAGCCACAAGAAGTAACAGAACAATGTGCGTTCTCTTCATAATTAACTAGTTAACAAACAAACTACAAGAAATGGTTCCTATTCCCGCAAAGTTAATGATGAAATGGTTAAGAAACGAGCTGTTTAACAACTATACCTTGACAATCCATAATACGACGGTACAATCAGGATAAACAATAGAAACAAAATATTAAAATAACTGAACACATAAAAAATGCAAAACACATAAAAAAATTCAACCGTAACAAATAATCATAGTATATCTAAACATCTGTTTGAATTACCCTATTCTATTTCCCATAATATTTTCATATTTTGTCGGGCAAACATCTAAGTACCCTGGTAAAAATATTTTCCATATTAATGATAGCCTCAATGGGTCTGCTGCTTTTGGGGCTGTATCCTGCTCTTAAAGTGTTGCAATACCAGGCAGCAGAACGTATGGAAGACAGCGTGAAGCAAAATCTTCCCATACAGCAATTAACTTCTTTTTCTGATATAGAAGCCAACCCCGACGTAGTATGGGAAAAAGAAGATAAAGAATTTCTCTTTAAAGGCGCCATGTACGATGTTGTCCGCATAGAGATCCATAACGGCAAAAAGACTTACTACTGTCTCAGCGACGAGAAAGAGACTAAAATTTGCGCCCTTATAAATAAGGTCCTCACTACACAGCAAGGCAATACTTTGCTTAATTCAAACGCGCAAAAACTATTAAAAATATTCATCCAGGTATTCACACCTTGCGATCGGTATCATCACACATTATCCCCTACCTACTTCTATTACACCTTTTTTACAGATCATCAGCAAGGTCATTACTCAGGCTGTTGTCTCAACATAATCACACCACCACCCAAGGTGTATTCATAAGCTCCATTCCCCTTATTTATAGCTATTTCATCTGCTAGCATTATTGCTCCTTATTAGCTTTGTGTATCATACGCTGTAAGTAGCTGCCAGCATAAATTCTCATCCACTTTCTAATTGAATTTCAGCAATGAAACTTAAATATACACTTATATTATTTTTCCTGTTAGCAGGCATCAATGTGCGAGCCCAAAATCAGCTTACAGGCACCGTCACTATGGCGCGCAACGGCCACCAGGTAAAAAGCGCAACAGTATATATACCCGATCTTAAGATTGGTACTACTACCGATGACAATGGTTTTTACATCATAAAGAATATACCCGCAGGCACATATGTGGTTTCCGCAGGTTCCATAGGGTATAGCACTCAGGTGCAAACAGTTAGGATCACACGCAAAAATATCACCACAAGCAATTTTGTCCTGTCAACAGCTACTTATACTAATGATGAAGTAGTAGTAACAGCCAACTCCATTGCCACTATGCTTAGGACAACACCTCAGCCAATTGTAGATATACCCAACAGCTACCTCATGCAAAATGCATCTACCAACATCATAGATGCGTTGTCCAATGTACCTGGCGTTTCAGGCATTTCAGACGGCCAGAGTATTTCAAAGCCTGTAATCAGGGGTTTAGGGTACAACAGGGTTGTAGTCGTAAACGATGGTGTGCGCCAGGAAGGCCAGCAATGGGGCGATGAGTTTGGTATAGAAGTAGATCAAAACTCTGTTGACAGGGTTGAAATACTAAAAGGGCCTGCATCACTTATATATGGGTCTGATGCCCTCAATGGTGTTATCAACTTCCTGCCCGAAGAAACACTGCCCGAAGGCCAGATCAAAGGTGATCTGCTCTACAACTATCAAACCAACAACGGATTGATAAACACTACCGGCCATATTGCTGGTACTATTAAAGGCATCAGCTTCAGCGCTCGCATCAGCAATATTATGGCGCACGCCTATCAAAATAAGTACGATGGTTATGTATTCAATTCCCAGTTCAGCAACTTTAACTGGGATGGTACTATCGGCATTCATCGCCGGTGGGGTTTCAGTCAATTGCACTATAGTTTCTTCGATCTCAAAACAGGCATCGTAGAAGGTGCAAGGGACAGCGCAACAGGCGCTTTTGTAAAACAGAATGTTGATGCTAATGGCAACCCAATATACCAGATAGCTACCAACCAGGAATTACGTTCTTATACTCCGTTCCTCATCAACCAACACGTACGTCACTACAAGCTGGTGTGGGATAATAGTATTGCCTTGGGCGAAGATAAGATCATAGCCCGCGTTGCTTTCCAGCAAAACCGCCGGCAGGAAAACAACGACATTACCCAACCCAATACGTCAAACATCTACTATCTCCTCAACACAGTAAATTACGATTTCAGGTACGCTTCCAAAACCAGGAACGATTTCGATTTCTCTGCCGGCATAAATGGTATGTACCAGGACAGTAAAAACAAAGGAACACTGTTGCTGATACCGGAGTACAACCTGTTCGATATTGGTGCATTTGCAATAGCAAATAAAAAGTTGGGCAAACTGGACATTAGCGGCGGCCTGCGCTACGATATACGCAGGTTCAACGGCCACGATGACTATGTGAATATCAATGGCAACCACGTATCTGCAAACGATAGCGGTGCCATCCACCAGTTTTCTGCATATACTTCAAATTACAACGGAGTATCAGGCAGTGTAGGTGCCACGTATCAGTTTACAAAAAGCCTGTACTTAAAGGCAAATATCGCGCGTGGGTTCAGGGCGCCAAACGTTGCAGAATCGGGGTCAAACGGCGTACACGACGGTACTGTTGTTTACGAAGTAGGAACGCCTGGATTAAAACCAGAAAACAGCCTGGAGTTTGACCTTGCACCAGGCATACAGACCAGGAATTTTTCAGTTGAAGTAGATCTGTATAGTAATTCTATCAACAACTACATCTTTCCAAAGCAGGTTCAAAGCAAACTGGGTGGCGATTCTATACGTACCGATGTACCTGGCTATGCATCAGCTCCTGTTTTCCTTTACTCACAGGGCAATGCAAGCCTCACCGGTATGGAAGCTATGCTTGATATTCACCCGTCTGGCTGGAAATGGTTTGAATGGTATTCAGCCTACAGCGGCGTAAATGCTTATCTCAAAAACGTACCAGACAGCGTTAAGTACCTGCCGTTTACTCCACCTTCAAAGATCATATCTAATATCACGGTATCGTTAAAGAAAAAGAGCAAAATTGTGCGCAACAGCTATGTACGCTTTGGCATCGCCTATACGTTCCAGCAGAGCCATGTATATTATGCAAGCAGCGTTTACAATGGCACTACCGACCCTTTATTACTTAAAGCCAGCAACTCTCCCACACCGGGATATTTATTGCTGAATGCTGGTGCAGGAACAGACTTACTTAAAAAGGGACATAAAATGTGTTCTATATACGTGTCTGTCAATAACCTCGCCAACCTGCCGTATATAGATTACATGAGTCGCTTTAAATATTATGACGCGAATCTGGCCAACGGCGTAAATCGCGTAGGCGTTTACAACATGGGCCGTAACATAAGCTTTAAAGTACTTATACCGCTTGATTTCAGAGATTAAATAATGTCGCCCCTATATATCTACAGCTTGTAGCCTCTCACCACCAAAAAACGCCTTAAACAGGCATCCATGAAAACCATAAAAAAGGCACCAGGAATAAACCTGGTGCCTTTTTTTCTCATTCATCATATTTTATTTATACCATCACATCCAGGTTCACCCTGCTTGCAAGCCAGCTTTGACTCAGTGGCACTAACCAATTTTCCAGTATTTCTTTCTTTGTGTTCACTACGTTATTAAACAGCAGTGTATCTTTATTAATAAACCCCTTATCTATAGCATACTGCACCTGGTCAAAAGGCAACATCTGCGGTATATCTTTTACCAAAAAGGTGATGGTCATTCTGTCAAACAGGTTAGCGCTGTACTGCCGCTCAATACTCTTTATCACACGTACCGAACTGTCAGTGCTGCAACCGCTTACTTTCACATCTGTTTCATCTGCCATCATTACTACAAACTGGCCAAACAACAGTTTGCCCCACCCTTTCACCGGTGCACCATGCGCCTGCCACTGACTGTAAAATTGCAACAACTGTTCGTTAATCTCAGCTTCTTGCTGCTCGTTAAATCGTCTGCTGCTCTGATAGACCCACACACGTGCATCATCTGCAAAATGTTGTGGTATTATATTCCTTAATGCCTCTTGCATCCTGCAAAATTAAGCAATTAGGTTTATCCGTCACGTACACCATCTTTACTATATTATCCCTTACTTTTGCTTCCTCAAAACCTTTTATGGCAGATCTTTCTCAATTCGACCCCAACTCTGTAGGTTTAAAAGCAAACAATATATTTGGCTTACCCTTTACCGAAGCTGATGCTGCACTGGTACTGGTTCCTGTTCCATGGGAAGTAACCGTATCTTACAGGGCAGGCACTGCCGATGGGCCCGCAAATATTTTTGATGCTTCGCTCCAGGTCGATTTATACGATCCCGATGTTACAGATGGCTGGAAAAAAGGCTTTTACATGCAACCTGTCGATACTGAAATGCAAAATGTAAGCACTGCCCTGCGCAATGCTGCCGAACAGATCATTGCCAGTCTTGAAGAAGGCGACGAAGAAGCGTCTATTGAACTGCACGACGAGTTGGCCGAAATAAACAACGAGTGTACCCAGCTCATAGAGCAGGTACGCTCAACCACCGGCAACCTGATGCGGAATGGCAAAAAGGTAGGTCTTATAGGTGGCGACCATAGCACACCACTAGGTTACATAAAAGCGTTATCAGACATACACAGCGACTTTGGTATATTACAAATTGATGCCCATGCTGACTTGCGCAATGCATATGAGGGGTTCACTTACTCGCATGCTTCCATCATGTACAATGTACTGAAAGAAGTGCAACAGGTAAGTAAGCTGGTTCAGGTAGGTATTCGCGACTATTGCGATGAAGAGCTGCAGGTAATACAAAACAGCAATGGAAGGGTAACCACATTCTTCGATAAAAACATAAAGGAACGCCAGTACGAAGGCGAAACATGGAAGCAAATATGCCTCGACATTGTGAATGCACTCCCACAAAAAGTGTACATCAGTTTCGATATAGATGGCCTCGACCCCAAACTATGTCCTAATACAGGCACCCCTGTTCCCGGTGGCTTCGAGATGGAGCAGGTATTTTATCTGTTTAAATTACTTCATGCCAGCGGCCGCGAATTGATCGGCTTCGACCTCAACGAAGTATCTACTGGTGGTTATGGAGATAGCATTGATAGTATAACCGGCGCACGTGTATTGTATAAAATGTGTAATTATATGGTAGCTTAGTTGCTATAACTGGTACATAACCATGTTTTGATATTGAAATCCGCAAAGAGTCTGAAAACAACTTCAGACTCTTTATTTTTTATACAATTTAAACTTCAAAACGAATATAAACTGCCTGCTTAGTTCCTTTTGTATATTAGTGGCAATGAAGTCTGAGTTTCATAAAAAAGCTTACCCATTTTACGCCGCGCGCAACCCCACATTTTCTGTCCGTGTAGCCTTGTAAGAAGGGTAAATGGCCGCAAGGAACCCAACTACTATAATAGTAACAAGTACCAGTGCGAAGTCATTCCACTGAAAAAGTATTGGGTATGCATCTATAATAAAGCCCCCACCTAATTTTATCCATTTAAAATGCTGCTGACCTACGCATATCAGTGTGCCCAGCAATATACCTATCCCCCCACCAGTAAGGGCCCAAAGCATACCTTCCAGCAAAAAAATTGTACGTATTGATGCCGCAGGTGCACCCATTGCCTTCAGTATAGCCATATCCTTCTGTTTCTCCAGCACAAGCATAGACAACGCACCTACCATGTTAAAAGAAGCTATGAATAGTACAAGCAGCAAAATGGCATAAACCGCCCACTTCTCGGTACGCAATACCATGTACAAAGTCTTATTCTGTTCAAAACGTGTCTCCACCTTGTAAGCAGCACCCAGCACACCTTGCAACTGTTTTTTTACATCATCTGCATTTGTGCCTTTTTCAAGCGCTATTTCTACCGATGAATATTTGCCTGGCTCTTGGAAAAGGTCTTGCACCACTGTTGCCGCAGCCAGCACATACTTGCTGTCGAAATCATCCTGTATCCTGAATGCGCCATCCGGTTTCAGGTTTACCGACTGGAATGCAGCAGATGGATCAAGTGTAGGAGAGGTTAGTTTTGTATTGGGGTAGTAGAGCATTACTGTGCTGAACGCATTATTCACATCTGCCCCCACCTGGTTAGCCAGCCTTGCACCAAATATAGCCGTAGCCTTGGGGAAGGTCGCAACAGAATCGCTGCCTACAATTATATATTGCTTAATGTCATTTACTTTAAAGTAATTACTATCTATACCTTTCAGAGTAGCAACTATCTGTTCTTCATCGCTGTTGGCAAGCACATTGTCCTCTATCACAGACGATGCGTATTTCACACCTGCCATGTGTTGTAAAGCATCATATTGCACTGCCGGCATGTTAAAGAATTTGCCACGTGCAGCTGTTATTTTTATTTCCGGGTAAAACGATTTATATAGGTCTTTCACCAGGAAATCAAACCCATTAAATACCGAGAACAAAACAATCATAGCTCCGCTGCCTACAGCTATTGCCGCCATGCTTATGCGCGAAAGCAACGGCGCTGCATTGGCCGATCGTTTGCCCAACAGGTACCTGCTGGCCAGGCTCCATACCAGCGTTCCGTTCATTATTGTTCTGTCTCTGTTTTTGTCTGGTCGCGTTCTTCATTTATTTTCTTGAAGATCTCGTCCATCTTAGCCACATAGTCCAGGGTATCATCATTGTAAAATTGCAGTTCGGGCACCCTGCGCAGTTGATTTTTAACCTTCAATCCCAGGAATTTGCGCCATTCAGATGTCCGGTCCACTATTTTATGCAACATTGCTTCTGGGTCCTTTATCTGAAAGAAGCTAACATATATACGCGCCTCCAGTAGGTCGGGGGTCACCACAACCTTCGAAATAGAGATCATTCCTCCGTCAACTATATTCATACCCTCACGCTGAAAAATAGCGCTCATCTCTTCCAGTATCAGCTTGGCTACCTGCTTTTGTCTTTTACTTTCTTCCATAATGAGTAAAGTTAATCGAAAACCGTCATCCTGCATTTCAAAACAATGCGCGCCGCATTAATAATATTCTTAAATTTGTCTATTACAGTACACATTCATGAAAAAAATAGTATTACTTTCCTCGGCTGTTGTGCTTTTATTAGCAAGCTGCAAAGAAACAGACCTACCACTTATAGGAGGTTCTAAAACACTTAACGATACTACATACGTAGCTTCTGTAGAAACACCGCAGGCACACAACGTATTGCTGGAAGAGTTCACGGGTTGTAGCTGCTCTAACTGTCCGGCTGCACACGATGTCATCAATAGCTTACTGACTTCATATGGCAGTCAGCTTATTCCCATAGGTATTCATCCTAAAAGCTTCCCGCAGGGCGATCCTTATCCCGGCAGCGTATATGATTTCCGTACCGATAAGGGCACTGCAATAGGCACGCAAATATATGGTGGCATCGCAGGCATGCCTGAAGGCGGTATAGACAGGGTTGTCTATGGCACTAGCCTGCAGCTCACAAAAGACAAATGGCCGTCTGCAATAGCAGCACGCACTTCTGTTGCCAGCGGTATTAATCTGTATGTTTCCAGCCATTATAATGCAGCTGCTGCTACAGATACTATAGCTGTCACCATAGCTTACACACAGGCTAATAGCTCCAATCAAAATATTAATGTTGCAATAGTAGAAGATAGTCTTTACGACTTACAGGAAGATCAGAACCTTGTGGTTGACAGCAATTATTTATACACCGGCGTTTTCCGCGATCTGGTTACCAGTGTGCCTTCCGGCAATGTAATATCTCCCGCTATTAAAGAAGCTGGCCGTGTGGTTAAACTATACTACTTATATAACGTTTCAACCAAAGTATTATTCAATCCTCTGCACTGCAGGGTTGTAGCTTTTGTTACAGATGCGTCAACAGGCGCTATTGATGTTTTGCAAACTACTCAGGCTCCTTTTGCCGGTAATTAATAAAGCTTAAGAATTTAAAATTATTTGCCTTGTCTGCCCAGACAAGGCATTTTTACAATAACAAAGGTCATTTCATGAAATTTTACATTGCAATTATCATTGTAACACTTAGCATAGGCCTGCCAGGCACGGGGTGCAACAACCATCCCGCGGCTACCACAACAACCGATACAACACAGGCGAAACAGGTTGCTTTGCCTGAGTTTAATGCAGATAGCGCTTACAACTACATAGCCACACAGGTCAGTTTTGGCCCACGGGTACCGGGCACTCCCGCCCAGCAGGCCTGCGCCAATTGGATGCGCAGCAAGTTGCAAAAGGTTTGCGATACCGTTTACACTCAAAAAACAATGGTAAAAGGCGGCGATGGCAAAGTAATGCCTTGCATCAACCTTATTGGTGTTATACACCCCAATGCCACCAAACGCATTTTGCTGCTCACCCATTGGGACAGCCGCCCATGGGCCGACATGGACACAAAAGACAAAGACAAACCCATATTGGCAGCCGATGACGGAGGTAGTGGTGTTGCTGTGCTAATAGAAATAGCCAATATACTCAAGACATCCCCGATCCCTAACAACTTGGGTATTGACATATTGCTTACAGATGTTGAAGACTACGGCCGCTCTGAGTGGGGCGAAGATTCTTATTGCCTGGGTACCCAATACTGGGCCAACAATCCACACGTACCTGGTTACAAAGCCAGCTTTGGCATCCTGCTCGATATGGTAGGCGCTACCAATGCCCGTTTCCCAATGGAGGGGCTCTCTCAACAATACGCACCTGCAGTACAGCAAAATATTTGGCAGGCTGCAGTTAAAGCTGGCTACTCATCATATTTCCCTTTTGTCAACGGGCCTTCTATTACCGATGATCACTTACCGGTGAATAAAATAGCCAACATCCCTACAGTAGATATCATCAATCTCAACGAGAGCGAGTCGCCTTTTGCACCACACTGGCATACCCATAACGATAATATGCAGATAATAGACAAAGGCACACTGAAGGCTGTAGGGCAAACGCTGTTGCAGGTTATCTACGATACCGCGCAACCTGTTTAACATTTTTATAAGCTTTACAGCCACAAACAGTAACGCAATAATTCTGATTTAAATAAAGACAACTGTATCTTTGAATTCAAAGCTTTTTACTTGTGAAATATCGTAGTGCCATATTTATTGTCCTTATAGTTATTGTTTGCGACCAGCTATTAAAATATTATATCAAAACTCATTTTTATTATGGCCAGGAAGTAAATGTCATTGGTCACTGGTTCAGGCTGCACTTTATCGAGAATGAAGGCATGGCCTTTGGCATGAGGCTTGGCAATGCTGATATCGGTAAGGTCATACTTACATTATTTCGTCTTGTGGCAGTCATTCTAGGCTTTTTTATGCTAAAAAGCCTTGTAGTAAAGAAGTACAGCAAGGGTGCCATTATTTGCGGCTCGCTTATCCTTGCTGGTGCTTTGGGCAACCTTATAGATAGCATGTTTTACGGTATGATATTCACAGAAAGTTCTTATCACCTGGCCAATGTAGCCCAGGTAGGCCAGGGCTACGCACACTTCCTGCACGGCCGTGTGGTCGATATGCTGTACTTCCCTATCGTAGATACCCGCATGCCGGGCTGGGTGCCTTTTATTGGCGGCAGCGATTTTGTTTTCTTCGAACCTGTTTTTAATATTGCCGATGCCGCAATTTCTATAGGTGTTCTTACATTAGTGTTTTTCCAGAAAAGGCTCATACATAAAAGAGTGCCTGTACAAGCAGTAACACAATAAAGCTTATCTCATGGCAGACAACCTCATACCTGTAAATCTATGGCTCGCTGGCCGCAGCTACCGCATACGCATCAAGCCCGATGAAGAAAGCGCCGTACGCACTGCCGTGAAGCTTGCCGACGATAAAATAACGGAAATGAGAACGCGCTACGCCGGCAAGGACGATCAGGATTTCATAGCTATGTGCCTCCTTATGTATGCGGCAGACAGCGCCACAGAAGCTTTTAATAGTCCCTATCTCAAAAGTGAGCTTAGCGACATGTGCACAAAAATAGACACAATTGTAGGCAAGGAAGAATAACATCTTCAATACCTCCCAATAATTACGCCTTTGTACATAATACAGCCGTAGAGAACGAATGTAATGCTCCTTGCTAATCTTCGGATATAGCAGCCAATAACACTTCCATCTTACTCCCCCGCGATCCTTTTATCAATATTGAGCTATTTGCCGACCTATGTTGCCTTATATATTCAGCAGCAGCAGCAGAGTCTGCAAACCATTTGTAAACAGTCTGTACCGTCTTAAATTCAGGTCCTACTAATAGCACATCCTGCCAATCATACTTGCCAATTAGTGCAACAAGCGCCGCATGTTCTAGTTGTTCATCAGCTCCCATTTCTTTCATTCCTCCTATCCAAAGCATTTTATGTGGTAGGTCCATCTGGGCAAAGTTGGTAATAGCGGCCTCCATGCTGGTAGGGTTAGCATTGTACGCATCAAGTATTACTCTGTTACCACCCTTCTCCAACCATTGCGATCTGCTGTTGTCTGGGTTATATGCTGCTATCGCTGTTTTTATAGTATCAATCCCTATTCCAAAATGCAACCCCACAGCTGCAGACACCATCACATTTGGGAAGTTATAGGCCCCCACAAGCTGTGTATCCAGTACAGCTTCAGCATGCCTGGTTAGTACAGCCACTTTCAAAAACACCCCAGACAAAATTGGCCGCCCTATATATGTAGCATTTGCGCTGCCGTAGGTCACCTGCATTCTAATTCCAGTTGCCATACCTTCCAGGTAGTCAAGGTCTGTATTCCTGAAGATAGTCCCCCCCGTTGCTCTTATATAATCGTAAAGCTCTCCTTTCCCCTTCCTTACCCCTTCCAAGCCACCAAAGCCTTCAATATGTGCCTTGCCGCTATTGGTTATAATACCATGCGTGGGCATAGCTATTTTGCAATATCCTTCTATTTCTTTTTGGTGGTTTGCTCCCATTTCTATCACAGCAAACTCCGCATCATTTTTTATCTTAAGTAAGGTCAACGGTACACCTATATGGTTGTTCAGGTTACCTTCAGTAGCATATACTTTATACTTGGCGCTAAGCACTGCTGTAATAAGTTCTTTTGTTGTGGTTTTACCATTAGATCCTGTAATGGCTATAAACGGGATTTGAAACTGCATCCTGTGGTAGCGGGCAAGTTGCTGCAGTGTATCCAGCACATCTGGCACCACTATACACCTGTCATACGGTACATATACAGGGTTATCAACTACAGCATATGCCGCTCCTGCTTCCAGTGCTTGCAGCGCAAATGTATTACCGTCAAAAGATGGGCCTTTTAGTGCAAAGTAAATATCCCCTTCCTTAAGCTTGCGGGTATCGGTCTGCACAGATGGATAACTGAGATAGATCTGGTATAAAGCTGAAATTTCCAATAGAAACTGAATTATTAATGAGCGCTGTAAACTTCCCTAAAAATAAAAAAACCTCCTTAAAAAGGAGGTTTTTTATGTATTATATTAAGTTATGTTTATTTAGTATGCTTACTTTCTTTGCCAAAGTAGTTACCACCACGTTCTTCGTTACCATCTGGGCTACCCAGGCGATCCATTACGCAACGGAAACCTACAGTAGCGCTGGCTTGGTTAGCTTGCATAAAACGGCGTGTACCTGGAGACATATAGTATGCGCGGTCGTTCCATGATGCACCTTTAATAACTTTAGCATCATCATTAACCAGTGTTGAGTTACCAAAGTTGTAAACGTAGTTCGATGTGCTATCGCCATCTTCAAAACCCCTTACGTCAGCATTCCTGTTTTCAACACGGTTGTTATTAGCCAGATCATCAGGAGTTAAAGTACGTACTGGCAGGTGGCCAAGGCTATCCTTGTCTTCCAGTGAGTTGTCTTCTGCAACGCGTTTGTAAGCAGTATAAATATTACCACGGAAAGGACGGAAATCATTAACATCCTGGTGAGAAGTTGGACGGTAAGTATCTAATGTCCATTCGCTCACATTACCGGCCATATTATAAAGACCAAATGCGTTCGGCTGATAAGAATATACTGGAGCTGGTATGTCAGCATTGTCGTTAAGTGCACCGGCAATACCCATGTTATCACCTTCACCACGTTTGAAGTTACCTAAGAATTCACCTTGGTATTCGTTACGAAGACCATAACGGGTTGTGTTCTTAGCACCCCATGGATATGTATTACGTTCTGTGATAACTTCTTCGCCACGGCGACGGCGTGTAGCTGGTTCAGGATTGTTGCCTATCAGGCCAAGGGCAGCATATTCCCACTCTGCTTCTGTTGGCAGGCGGTAGTTTGGCAACAGGTAACCATCGGCATAAGTACTATTACGTTTGCCAGACCCTCCTGGATCGAGGTCTTTCTTTTTGTGAGTACCGGCAGCTCCGTCATACTGACCATTAACATATGTTTCAGTAGAAAATTCATCTTCATTCACCTGGTTAGGGTTTTTCTTCAGTTGGCCGTTCTTAATAAGTATATACTCATTAACGCGGTCACTGCGCCATTTGCAATAATCGTTAGCCTGGCTCCAGTTTACACCAACTACAGGGTAGTTATTGTAGGCTGCTGTGCGGAAATAATATTGTACCAATGGCTCATTGTAAGAAAGGGCTTGGCGCCATACTGTTTCATCCGGCATTGATTTAGCAACAACTTCAGGATAATCCGATGCATACGTACGGTTCATCCAGTATGTATATTCACGATAGTCAACGTTAGAAACTTCAGTTTCATCCATATAGAAGGAAGATACTGATACTGTACGTGGAATATTATTGCGCTCACCTGTAAGGTCTTCTTCAGTCATCCCCATTGTGAAACGACCTCCTTCAACCAGAACCAGACCTGGCCCGAGTTTCTGTCCGGTAAAGTTTGGAACGTCAAAACCGCCCAGCTTAGGGTCGTTATAATTCCAACCTGTCTTGGAGGATACACCAGTACCAGTTGATTTTTTCGAAGAGCATGCTGAAAGTATAGTAGCTGCCCCGATGCACAGCAAGCTCACGCCGATGAGTGTTCTTTTCATAATCAGAGAAAAATATTTTCTACAATTTGTATTAGCAAAGATTGTTAAAAGTATTACAATACTATAGCATTCTTTTCAAAATGTCAAGCTTTCAAATCCTATTGAATAAAAAAAACTCCTTTTTTCTTTTTAAAGCCTATAATATTTCAATGATATTATCGTTTTAACATTACTGAAAACGTCGTAAAGACTATTCAGACCTCATTATTACGTAAATTTGATACGTTGAACTTTTAGACTTTACGCACCGTAAATTATGAAAAGAATATTTCTCTGCTTTTTTGCATCCTTATTGCTATCAGCCCCATCAGCAAGCTTTGCTGCAAGCTATACCTGTCATGTAGATACCTTATCTATACACAACGGTGCCATCACCAAAACCATTTGGCTCGATAACTATGCCGTGCCCGACATTTCCTTTCAGAACATTACCTATGCTAATGGCATACCCTTGCCTGCAAAAGCTACTGCGGCTACACAAGGCCAGTATAGCGTAAGCTTGGGTATGGATCGTAAACGTCCGTTTGCTGTAATACACATCCCGGTATATATAAAGGATAATGCTTCCGGCAACACCAATCGCATATCCGATTTCACACTTACTGTAACCGAAAAACAACCTGCGATATCGGCCTTAGATAAAACAACACAAACCACATCTGCAACAAGTTCTGTTCTGGGCAGTGGCACTTTTTATAAAATTGCAATTCCTTCAACCGGTTTTTATAAAATTGATGCAAGCTTCCTTTCCAAGCTGGGTGTCAATGTATCTTCCATTAACACGGCAAATATCAGGTTATTCGGCAATGGCGGCAATATGCTGTCCGAAAATAATGCGATTCCCCGCCCGCAAGATCTTCTGGAAAATGCCTTGTGGGTAAATGATGGTGGCGATGGCAAGCTTGACCCGAACGATTTTGTAATATTTTATGCCATAGGCCCTACACAATGGAGCAAGGACAGCGTTAATCAGAAATTTGTCCATCAGAATAATCTGTATGCCGACAGCAGTTACTACTTCCTCACATTCAATAATGGCGCTGGTTTGCGCATAAATAGCCAGGGCGCTGCACCTTCAGCCAATGTAACTGTTACTAGCTTTAACGACTATGCGGCACATGATATAGACCTGGAAAACCCGGGAGGGCTGGGCAAAGAATGGTATGGAGAGCAATTTAGCCAGAACCCCGGCCAACCTTCCACTCAAACATTTTCTTTTAGCCTGGGTACCATTGCCGACTCCATTTCTTGCTCCATCGCATTAGGCGATGTTTCAGCGGCTGATCAAAATCGGTTTACTGTATCATTAAACAGCCAGGTATTAACAACACAAACTTTCTACGCTAATTCCACTGGCGATGATCCCATAGCTGAAAACATACCACCACCCTTCAAAGTAGCTCTTGGTAGTGGCACTGCTACATTCACCATTACTTACACACCTGTCGATTATGCATCTGTTGGCTACCTCAATTACATAGAGATCAATATGCGTCGCCCATTGGGCATTTCCGGTTCCCTGCTCGGCTTTCGCGACTGGCGCAGTGTAGGTCCTGGGAATATAGCAAAATATGTAGTCCAGGGTGCTAATGCTACAACACAGGTATGGGATGTTACCAACCCTCAGGTACCTGTACTTATGAACGGATCCCTTGATGGCAGTGGCAATTATACCTTTACTTGCGCCGCGCAATACCTTCATGAGTTCGCCGCATTAAATACTACTTCATTTCCGTCGCCAGCTTATTCAGGTCCCGTCGCCAATCAAAACCTGCATGCCCTCGCTCAGGTAAATATGATAGTAGTTACCAACCCTGAGTTTCTGGATGCCGCAAACCAACTTGCAGATTTCCATAGAACTGCTGACAACTATACTGTTGCTGTGGCTACTACCGATCAGATTTACAACGAATTTTCTTCTGGTGGGCAAGATCTCAGTGCTATTCGCGATTTCACAAAAATGTTTTACGATCGCGCTGGCAACGACTCTGCACAAATGCCTCGTTACCTCCTCTTATTTGGTGGTGCATCATACGACTACAAGAACCGGGTACCCAACAACAGCAATTACGTCCCTACATTTGAATCAGCCTATTCACACAGCATTACAGACAGTTATTGCTCTGACGATTTTTTCAGCTTCCTCGACAATAATGAATACATAGAGAACACTACTATTGTAAACGCTATGGACATTGGCGTGGGCCGCTTGCCTGCTCGTAATGCTTCAGATGCACTGGCTATGGTAAACAAGATTAAAGCATACAAAAGCACACAATCCCTGGGGGCATGGCGCATTGCAGCTACCTTCGCCGCAGACCGTAACGATGAAGCCGGTGAACATATGGACGATGCAGAAGCTATGGCAGCAAATATACAGACAAGCAGCACAAATCTCTATAACGAAACCAAGGTGTATCTGGATGCAATGACTGTTACATCAACCCCCGCAGGCGAACGTTGTCCCGATGCCAACGCTATCCTCGACAACCAGGTATATAAAGGCAATTTCCTCATGAATTACAACGGTCACGGTAACCCCACTGTATGGTCTGCACGCCGCATACTCACTGCCGATGATTATAACAACTGGAATAACCTCTACATGTTGCCATTTATGGTAACTGCTACCTGCGATTTTGGTCAATTCGATCAACCCGCTTATGTATCTGCTGCAGAACAATTGGTCATAAGGAATACAGGAGGTGTTATTGCCGCCATCACCACTACCAAAGCGGTTTATGCCACACCCAATCATGAACTCAACATTCAATACCTTTCAGCGCAATTCCAGCATTATGCAGATCTGCATTGGAACACATTTGGAGATGCTTTCAGGATGGGCAAAAACGTAAATTACAAGCGCGACACCGCTGATTCTTTTACGCTTGCTAACTACCGCAAGTTCACCCTTCTCGGCGATCCCGGGTTGCAACCGGATTTCCCTAAATATGCAGTACGTATTGACAGTCTGATAGATGGCTTTACAATGCAGAAGGCCGATTCTGTAAAAGCCCTGGGCACCTATGTCCTGAAAGGTAGCGTTACCGATGCTAATCATAACATTCTTACTGATTTCAATGGCACCATATCTGTTTCCTTTTTTGATAAGCCAACTACAGTACGCACCATTAGTGGCACCAACGAACTATACAGCATACAAGACAATGTAATATACCGCGGTAAGGCCACTGTTACTAACGGGCTCTATACGCTCACCTTCATTACACCCAAAGACATTAATTATACAAATGGCGCAGGCAAGATCAGTACTTATGCAGACAATGGCACAACCGATGCCGCAGGCTCAGATTCTGGTTATGTAGTAGGTGGTTATTCAGATCACCCGGTTTCAAGCACCACTCCGCCCATCGTAAAACCATATATTGGCGATAGCCTCTTCATCAATGGCGGCATCACCGGGCCAAATACTGTATTGTTTGTGTCCTTGTTCGATCAGACAGGCATCAACGTATCAGGCACCAATGTAGGGCATGACCTCGTAGGCATCCTGGATGGCGACGCTGCGCAACCATACATACTGAACGATTATTATCAGACCATCACCAATAGTTATCAGCAGGGGTATGTTTCCTATCCTATATCAGGTCTTGCCAACGGCAGGCATAGCATTACAGTTCGAGCATGGGATGTAAACGACAATCATGCAGAAGGCACTGTAGATTTCGTGGTGGTAGATGGTAAAGTTGTAGAAGTGGCCGATCTTTATAACTATCCCAATCCGTTTAAAGATGAAACCCATTTTATTTTTGAGCACAACCACCCTAACGAAACATTAAATGTAACATTGGCCATATACAACACTGCGGGCATACAGGTAAAAATATATCAGCAATCATTTGCTTCCACCAATAGCCGCAGTAACGAAATTATTTGGGATGGTACAGACAACAGCGGTGCGAAACTACCATCTGGCGTATATATTTGCCGGATGCAGGTGGCAACAGAATCAGGAATAAAGACTACCGCATACGAAAAAGCAGTCTTGGTACGTTAATTGTGTTAAACAAACACACTGGTAAATTAATTTGCCAGCAAATATTATTGCAGACTGCATAAAAAGGGATAATTTTGCCCAACCTTAAAATTAATATTAATAATTACAGAATGTCAAAACGCATTGCTTTTATTGGTTTAACACTTATATCCGGGTTAACAACACTCACATCTTTTGGTCAGACATCTACCAAAGCCAATGTGAATGGACAAACCGGAACAGACTTTGTTACTACAGCAGTTCCCTTTTTGCGCATAAGCCCAGATGCCCGCGCAGGTGCCATGGGCGATGCTTCTATAGCAGTAACACCCGATGCCAATGCACAATACTGGGATGTAGCTAAGATTCCATTTTCCGATAAAAAGTATGGTGTATCCGCAACTTATACACCATGGCTTAAAGATCTCGTACCTGATATATTCCTTGCTTACATCGCTGGTTATGCCAAATTTGGAGAAAACGACGACCAGGCCATCAGTGCGTCTATGCGCTATTTCTCCCTTGGTAACATCAGCTATACCGATTTCAATGCAAACCCTATAGGTACGGGTATGCCACGCGAATATTCTTTCGATGCCGGTTATTCCCGTCGCTTATCTCCATACTTGGGTGTGGGTGTTACTATGCGTTATATACATTCTGCCATAGCATCAGGTGTTAGCGCTCAGCCAGGTACAGATTACAAGCCAGGCAACACATTTGCTGCCGACCTCGGCGTATTTTATACCCGCACAAAAGATATTGATGGCATAAAAAGCCGCACATTCAGCTTTGGCGCAGTAGCCAGCAACATAGGTGGTAAAATATCTTACAACAATACGCGTAAAGATTTTATTCCTATGAATCTCGGTATTGGGGTAGCTTATACCTCTAAGTTTGATGAATACAACGCAATCACCTTCGCGTTAGATGTAAACAAACTGCTGGTACCTGCACTCAATAGTGCCGATACTCAGGTAACCGTTGTTTCCGGCATACTTGGTTCATTTACCGATGCTCCAGGTGGTGCAAGTGGTGAATTGAAACAAATAGACATCTCTTTTGGCGCTGAATACTGGTATCAAAACCAGTTTGCGCTCAGGGCTGGTTATTTTTACGAAAACCCGGACAATGGCGATCGTCAATATTTCACTACCGGTATAGGTGTTAAGTACAACGTATTCCAGCTCAATGCATCATACCTTATACCTTCAGGTTCTGGTATCTCCCGCAATCCATTGTCAAACACACTGCGTTTCTCGCTCCTGTTTGCTTTCGACAAGCTCGAAAAACCAACTGACGCCGGAAGCAGCGAATAACATTCTAAATCGCTTAAATATAAGCGCCCTCGTGGGCGCTTTTTTATTGCCCTATACTTCAGAAAAACAAACAAAACTTATCTATCAACTGTCTTCAACTCAACCAATCTGGGATATAACCAAACGTATAATAATCGCCCCTGATTGGGGGATATTACCCACACGCATTGGGTTTTATAATTTTAGCCTGTTACTTTTAAGGTATGAAATCTCGTTTACTCCTCCTTTTGTTGGTTTGCTCTGTATTCAGCGCTCATGCGCAGGATTCTTTAGTGATGCGCCGTATAGCCGATACAGTTCTGTTGCATAGCCCATGTTACAGCAACTTGCGTGTACTCTGCAAAACCATTGGCAAGCGCATAAGCGGCTCCCCGCAGGCTGCACAGGCCGTAATATGGGGAGAAAAAACAATGAAGCAAACAGGGGCTGACAAAGTATGGCTGCAACCCGTTGATGTACCACATTGGGTGCGTGGCAAAGAAAAATTGAGACTTAAATATGGCAACAGTGTTTACCATGATGTAACTATGCTTTCGCTGGGCAACAGCTATGGCACAAACGGCAAGGTTATAGAAGCTCAGGTTGTTATGGTACACGACCAGGACGAACTGAATGCTCTGCCCGCAGGCGCAGTAAAAGGCAAGATCGTATTTTTCAATTACAGGTTCCGGCAAGATATCATTAACACGTTCGAAGGTTATGGTGATGCAGTGAAGATACGTGGCTCTGCTGCAACCTGGGCCGGGCAAAAAGGTGCAGTAGGCGCTATTATCAGGTCCATATCCACCGGCGAGGATGATGTACCGCATACAGGTGCCATACGCAAAGACTCTGTAAACAAGATACCATCCATTGCTGTTGGCAATCTTACTGCCGATAAAATGGAACAGGAATATGTCAAAGGTAAGATAATGGCAACCATACAATCCGACTGTAAGATGATGCCCGAACCCGTACGTTCTTACAATGTAATAGGCGAAATACTCGGTAGCGAGCACCCCGAACAAGTAATTGTAGTTGGCGGCCATCTTGATTCCTGGGATGTAGGCGAAGGCGCTAACGATGATGGTTCGGGCTGCGTACAGTCTATGGAGGTACTACGTGCCTTCAAAGCCCTGGGCATCCACCCAAAGCATACTATACGCGCAGTATTGTTCATGAATGAAGAAAATGGCATGAAGGGTGGCTTGGCATACGGAGACACAGCAAAGGCACAGAATGAACAGCATATATTGGCAATAGAAACAGACGCAGGTGGTTTTTCTCCGCGTGGCCTGGGCCTGGAAATGACAGAGGCAAAAAAAGAAAATATCCGCAGCTTTGCGCCATTATTCTTACCCTATGGTGTATATGATTTCAGCCAGAGCGAAGGCGGAACAGACATCAGCCCTTTAGCCAAGATGAACGTTCCGCTTATTGGCTTGCTGCCAGACCCTCAACGCTACTTCGATTTACATCATACCAATAACGACGTATTTGAGAATGTAAATCACCGCGAGCTGAAACTGGGCGCAACTATTCTGACACAGATCATTTACCTGGTAGATGAGCATGGGCTTTAATTATTGTAATCTTTCTGCATTTTCTTTGTGAACTTAGTAGTTAAAACTTAAACTAAGTGAGCTACAGCGCGCCATCATCAGTATTACAGAAGCTGCTTCAGCGGCCCTCTGCTATCGTTGCGCTCACCATCATCACGCTCACCAGCCTGGTAGCTATATTTGCTTATGTATTGGCCCCAGACAATACCCCCGCTGGCAATACTCTTATTGTAGAACTAAGCGCTCATCCTCCCGGCTTCACAAAACAGTTATTATATCTGCCGGCCAGGCAGGCTTCAATGCCTCCAAAGCTCACCCGGTGGTTCAGCGGTACACCCGCCAACTTCAAAGTAGTTCCTATCAACGGGTACTACTTTAGCAACAACAGCCTTGTAGTATATCACTATATAGATGATGGCCTGCAGGATACCCTCACATATACAACCAAGCAGCTTCTTTCTCCAAACCAGCTCACAGCAACAACAACGCAGCAACAGGCAGCTATTCGGCAACTCATCAGGCAGCGTACCTTCTACCTCGGCACAGACCGTTATGGCCGCGATATACTCTCACGCCTCCTCATTGGCGCGCGGGTAAGCCTTGCAGTTGGTTTTGTAGCAGTGTTCTTGTCACTAACTATTGGCATACTGCTCGGTTGCATTGCGGGTTACTATGGGGGCGTTATAGATAATATGGTCATGTACCTCATCAATATACTATGGGCCATGCCTACCCTGCTGCTTGTATTTGCCATTACGCTTACCATCGGTAAAGGCTTCTGGGAGATCTTTGTAGCCATAGGCCTCACCATGTGGGTAGGTGCTGCCCGCCTCATACGCGGCCAGGTACTGGTCCTTCGCGAAATGGAATATATCACCGCTGCCAAAGCACTGGGTCTGGGTGATATGCGCATTATCTTCAAGCACATATTGCCCAACATTGCCGGTCCCGTTATGGTGATTGCTGCGAGCAACTTTGCCGCCGCTATACTTATAGAAGCAGGACTAAGTTTTCTGGGTATTGGCGTTCAGCCACCACAACCCTCCTGGGGACTCATGATCAAAGAGCATTATAGCTTTCTCCTTACAAACCGTCCATTGCTTGCCCTTATTCCGGGCATTGCCATTATGTTGCTGGTTTATGCCTTCAATATACTGGGCAATGGTCTCCGCGATGCACTAGACACCAGGTAGCTACCTGGCCTGCTCAAATTGTATATACATATATACTTGTATGGCAAAATCCTTCTTGTTTTTCGCGTTCCATTTACACTTTTAATATACCTGCTAAAAGCCATACCTTTAATACAACTTCTTCATAAGCCACCACTATGAACAATGAAAAACCGGCTCGCAAAGTAGCCATTATAGGATATAACCGCATTCCATTTGCACACCAAAATACCAACTATACCGAAGTAGGCAATATCGATATGATGTCGGCAGCGCTTAACGGTTTAGTAGAAAGGTATAGCCTTCAAGGCCAATTACTGGGGGAGGTAGCAGGTGGTGCCGTTATAAAACACACCCGCGAGGTGAATATGATGCGCGAATGCGTTATGAACACCGCCTTAGATCCTGCCACTGCTGCTTGCGATATACAGCAAGCCTGCAATACAGGCGTAGAAGCTGCCATCTATATTGCCAATAAAATAGCGTTGGGCCAAATTGAAGTCGGCATAGCCGGCGGTGTTGACTCCGCAAGCAATGTCCCACTGGTGTTAGACGAACACCTTCGCACAACCTTATTGGCATTGCGCAGAGCAAAAACTGTAGGCGAAACCATAAAACAATTCTTAAAAATAAGGTTCAAAGACCTTCACCCTGTAGCGCCCGAAAATGTGGAGCCTCGCACTGGCCTTTCTATGGGTGGCCATACTGAGATAACGGCAAAGTATTATGGCATCACCCGCGAAGATCAGGACAAATATGCGCTCGAAAGTCATCAGAAAATGGCTAGGGCTTACGATGCCGGTTTCTTCAATGGCATGCTTACCTCTTATATGGGTCTTGACCACGATAATAACCTGCGTCGCGATACCAGCCTGGAAAAATTAGCTCAGTTAAAACCTGCCTTCGATAAACAGAATGGCACACTTACAGCGGGCAATTCGTCTCCTCTTACGGACGGCGCATCCTGCGTACTTTTGGCAAGCGAAGACTGGGCCAAAGCTCATAATTTACCGGTACTAGCCTATATCACCTTTGCCGAAGTAGCTGCCATAGAATACGTACAAAACAGGCACAATCTGCTATTGTCGCCCGTTTACGCAGCCGATAGAATGCTAAAGAAAGCAGGATTTACACTACAGGATTTCGACTTTTACGAGATACATGAAGCCTTCGCAGCACAGGTTCTGGCTATACTCAAAATATGGGAAAGTCCCACTCTGATGCAGCAGTTTGGCATAGACCATGCCCTCGGCAGTATAGACCCAACAAAGCTCAATATAAATGGCAGCAGTCTTGCTGCTGGCCATCCGTTTGCAGCTACAGGTGGCCGGGTACTGGCTACCATGGCTAAACTGTTGCATGAAAAAGGGGGTGGCCGTGGCTTTATATCTATATGTGCCGCAGGTGGTCAGGGTGTAACTATGATAGTGGAGAGGTGAGTAATTCCACATATCACCCACCTCCCGCAAAAGCACATCTATATTACTATTACCAAACGTTTTCCTGCACCTACATCCTGGCTCCAGGCAGTTTCTACGTCTTCCAGCTTCGCAGTAACCGTATCTATTTTAAGCTTACCATCTCCGGCCAGTTGCAGCATTTCGGGTAGTACCTCTGTAAATAATTGTTGCATTTCATGCTTGGGTATGCTACCCAGTCCCGAGCCAGATATCTGTATATCAGAACTCCTGAGCACAGCGGAAGAAAGTTGTATTGTGTCTCCAGCCATCCCGCCTACAGTAACTATTCTTACCCGGTGAGTTATTCCGCCCTTGCCCAATAACGATGCCAGCACAAGTTCTGCCGGGTGACCCCATATATAATCTATCACCACGTCAATTGGTGTACTTGTGTGTATTTCCTTCAGCCGCTTCATGATCAGTTCATCATCCCCCTTCAGCGAAATGATCTCATCTGCGCCTAAATGCAATAGCTGCTCCAGGGCATGCTGGTTTCTGCCGGTAGCTATTACCTTTCTGGCGCCATAGTGCTTAGCTATCTGCACCGCTACCATACCGGTAACCCCTGTTGCGCCATTTATCAATACTGTTTCGCCGGCTTTTATTCCTGCCCTGAAGCGCAATGCCGCAGCGGCTCCTAAAACAGCGTTCGGCAAGGCAGCAGCAGTAACATCATTAATATGGTCGGGCAACTTCACATAGCTATGTTTATTAATTACAGCCTTCCCGGCTATCATACCGGTTATCCCCATTGCATATACCCGGGTGTCATCTTCCAGCACACCAACCCCATCTATACCCACAACTATCGGTTCTTTCAGTAGCGAGGCTGAATAGTGACTGCCACTTGCCCTGCTTTTATCCAGGTTCTTAACCGCTGCAGCCTTCATAGTTATTACTACATGGTCATCATTCTGTGCAACAGGGTCGGGGAAATCTCCATATCGGGGTGCCTCCCCTAGTTGGTGCAATATGGCTGCCTTCATACTATATATATTTTCAAACAAAAGTAGTGGTAGTTTGCCATTCAGCAGGTTGCACCAACAAATTTCCATATTCAATACATTAATCCATTACACAAACCAAACATGTAAATACCAGCATTTATAAGTTTTACATTACTCCAAGGTTAAGAAATTATTAATTCCTTTCATTTTTTTAGGTTGAACAGACCTTTGCACAATACATTTGCCACCCAATGTTATCCTTTCTTTAATAAATTGTTATGCCGCTCAGTTCTATACTTAAATTTTTCATGCCCAAGGATAGGGTGTTTTATGGCCTTTTTGAAGATGTTTCCACCACTTTGATCAGCATGGGCGAAGTATTTTCAAAAGCCGTAAACGAACCCGATATGGCTATTAGAGAAAAACTGCTGAAAAGCCTGGAAAACCTCGAACATAAGAATGATGACACCACACATTCTATTTTCGTAGAACTGGGTCGCAACTTCATCACTCCGTTCGACAGGGAAGATATTCACTACCTCGCCACTTCGCTCGATGACGTGGCCGATTATATATGGGGTGCCGCAAAACGCATGGTCAACTACCAGATAATGGATGAAGACGTTACCCTTCATGGCTTTGCTGATGTTATACTTAAATCCATCTATGCCCTCAACACTTGCGTGCGAGGCCTGCGCGATATGAAAGACCTCCGCGCCATCACCAGTGCATGTGTGCTCATCAACAGTCTTGAAAATGACAGTGATGACATGCTCGACAAAGCCATGATGGATTTGTTCAATTCCCAGCTCAGCGCTGTTGAGATCATAAAAAAGAAAGATTTATACCAGATGCTGGAAACCGTGACCGACAAATGCGAAGACGCAGCAAATGCCATCGAATCCATCATTATAAAATACGCCTAACCGACCTCTTTTATCATGACGGTTTTCCTGCTTGTTATTATTGCATTTGCACTTATTTTTGATTTCATCAATGGCTTCCACGATGCCGCTAATTCTATAGCAACCATCGTATCTACCAAAGTACTAACCCCCTTTCAGGCCGTGCTTTGGGCTGCTTTGTTCAACTTTGTGGCGTTCTTTATCTTTAAAGATCATGGTGTCGCCAATACTATTGCCAAAACAGTGCACGAAGATTTTATTACCCTACCTGTCATCCTATGCGGATTGCTCGCTGCAATAACATGGAACTTGCTCACCTGGTGGTACGGCATACCTTCAAGTTCATCACATACACTTATAGGCGGCTTTGCCGGTGCAGCCATTGCACACGCAGGCATGCATTCCATCAACCCCGACCCGATCCTTAAAACAGTGCTCTTTATAGTTGTCGCGCCACTGGTAGGCATGTTCATGGCCTTCATAATTTCTCTGTGGTTCATAAATGCTTTTAAAAAGAGCATCTTACCCAAGTTGGTATCCCTATCTATCATTGTGCTTACTGTTATCCTTGTTTCAAGGACTCTTGAAACTGACCCAATGAAACTGAAAGGCCATTTCAGCAGCAGCACCATCAATATCATACTGGATCCTAAAAACCTTAAATGGCTGTTGCTGGGAACAATCGCTATTGTAATGAGCGTGTTTACACTCTTCCTCAGCAGTCTCAACATGGCGCAGTCCACCAAGTGGTTCAAACGCTTGCAATTAGTCTCATCTGCTGCGTTTAGCATTGGCCACGGTGGTAACGATGCCCAAAAAGTAATGGGTATTATCACGGTAGCATTGATTGCCTCTCACAACATCAAAACATTTGGAGAGATGCCTATATGGGTGCCACTGGCTTGCTATTCCGCCATAAGCCTGGGTACGCTCAGCGGTGGGTGGAAGATCATCAAAACGATGGGTACACGCATTACCAAAGTTACCCCCTTCGAAGGCGTAGCTGCTGAAACCGCAGGTGCATTCACTTTGTTCCTTACCGAAAACCTCAAAATACCGGTAAGTACCACCCATACTATTACAGGCTCTATTATTGGTGTAGGTGCCACTAAAAGGCTTTCTGCTGTCCGCTGGGGTGTTACTATCAATTTGCTTTGGGCATGGATACTTACCATACCGGTAAGCGCCCTTATCGCAGCAGCCGTTTATGGCATTTTCAGTTTATTCATGTAAACTCCAATTAAAGAAGAAATAATTCCCATTCACCACTCATCGCATTATCTTTATCTGGATGAATGCAGGAATTATGAAACAGCGCAATGCAGGTATATTATTGCCTTTATTCTCCCTACCCTCTCCTTTTGGCATGGGCGACTTGGGGCCCGAGGTAAATAAGTTTGCAGACTTTTTGCAAAGAAGTGGCCAAACCTATTGGCAACTGCTGCCACTCAATCCTACCGAACTCAAGAGTGGTCATTCGCCTTATAGCTCCATATCAAGCATGGCAGGCAATATCTTATACATAAGCCCGGAATTACTAGCCGAAGAAGGTTTGTTAGAAAAAGAAAAACTCACTGCATCATATATCCCGTTCGCACAACACATCGACTATGCACATGTTGAAGCGATAAAAAACAAACTGTTCGATGAAGCCTATCACAATTTTTGCAAAGGCGTCTTCCCAATTCACCAAAAGAATTTCGAACTATTTTGCCAAAAAGAAGCCTGCTGGCTGGATGACTTTGCACTCTATGTCACTATAAAAAACAGCACTAATAATACCCCGTGGTACGAATGGCCACAAACCTATAAAGACCGCAACACAAACGCGCTCAATGCCCTTTTGCAAACTCACCTCGCAGAAGTGACAAAAATAAAGTGGTTGCAATACATATTTTTCCAGCAGTGGCAGATGGCGAAAGCTTACTGCAACGAAAAAGACATAAAAATATTTGGCGATCTGTCCTTTTATGTAAGCTACGACTCAGCAGATATTTGGGCGAATCCATCGTTGTTTAAGTTGGATAAAAAAAGTGCAATGACTGCTATAGCAGGTGTCCCGCCCGACTACTTCAGCGCAACTGGCCAATTGTGGAACATGCCTATCTATAATTGGAAGCAAATGAAAGCCACAAATTATAATTGGTGGATAGACAGGCTCAGGAAGAATCTGGAGTTGTTCGATGTATTAAGGCTCGATCATTTCAGGGCTTTTGAATCGTATTGGGAAGTACCAGCCGGCGAAGAAACAGCTATAAACGGTAAATGGGTGAAAGGCCCCGGCAAGGGGTTCTTCGATGCAGTTAAAAAAGCATTGGGCTCACTACCCATCGTTGCAGAAGATCTCGGGCTCGATCTGGACGATGTCTATGCACTGCGTGATCAGTTGGGGATGCCCGGCATGCGGGTACTGCAGTTTGCATGGGGCGGCTACATGCCTTCATCGGTGCACATACCGCACAATTATGTCCCCAACAGTATTGTGTACACCGGCACGCATGACAATAACACTACTAAAGGATGGTTTAGAAATGTAACACACGATATACGGGAGCAGGTAAACGAATACACTGGCACACATGTACATGAAGGAAATGTACACGAAGTAATGTGGCGAATGGCCTATGCATCATCCGCACAAACTGCCATACTCCCTATACAAGATGTGCTGGGCCTGGACGAACATGCCAAAATAAATACCCCCGGCAAACCCGACGGTAATTGGCAATGGCGCTTAGCACCAGATGCCCTCAATTACTGGGTCGAAATGCACCTGCTCACCTGGGCTAAAATGTATAATAGGTAGTTGTTCCTAAAAAACGAAAGGCAAGACGTCATTGGACATTTATTCAAATAGCAACATCTAAAAATACCGACTAACGCACGCGGCTTAATTTTCCGGGCAGATTATTACGGGGTAGAATTGTTTAGCTAGGCACAACAGTAGCACTGTTGCCTGCTCAAAGCTATGTCGGCAGCAGCGGTAATCGCTGCCGACTGCCTTTTTTTGTTACTTTTTTTGGCATCAAAAAAAGTAAGGAGGTGAAGGACAGACTTTTCTTAAGGATGAAGATTATTGCACCGGTAATTGCCATTGCAGCACCATCATACCCAACGGTGGCAAAATCACCAAAATAGATTGCTCCTGCCCATGCATTGCAACATTCGTTGTTCGCAAAATTCGGTTCACAACATTGCTGCCGCCATACCTCACACTATCCGTATTCAGCAACTCTTCATATTGTCCCGTCAGCGGTACACCTATACGATAATCATACTGCACCACAGGTGTAAAATTGCAAATAAAAAGAAAAAAAGTGCCGTCCTTCGCCTTGCGCAGCCAACTCATGGCACTGTTCACCGTGTCATTAAAATCTATCCATTTAAACCCTTCGTAAGAAAAACTATTCTCGTGCAATTGGGGTTGTTTGTACAAAGTATTCAAATCAGAGATAAGCAGTTGTACACCAGCATTTAACACGCCTTTACTATCCTGCCAATCCAGTGCATAATCATGCTGCCACTCATAGTTTTGGGCAAATTCACTCCCCATAAATATCAGCTTTGCACCTGGACATCCATACATATAACCATATAGCAACCGCAGATTGGCAAATTGCTGCCATGTATCCCCCGGCATTTTATTGATCATGCTTCTTTTACCATACACTACTTCATCATGCGATAGTGGCAGCACAAATTTCTCATCAAAAATGTAGTAGATATTGAACGTAAGATTGTTCTGGTGGTTACTACGGTAAAGAGGATCAACACTGAAGTACTTTAGTGTATCATGCATCCAGCCCATCATCCACTTCAGGTCAAACCCAAGGCCTCCCTCACTTACAGCATGTGTTACTCCCGGCCATGCAGACGACTCTTCAGCTATAGTTATAGCATCAGGGTAGTTGGCATGTACCACTGTATTAAATTCCTTTAAAAAGCCTGCAGCTTCAAGGTTTTCCCGGCCACCAAATTCATTAGGCTCCCATTCCCCCGGTTCACGCACATAATCCAGATACAGCATAGACGATACTGCATCTACACGCAAACCATCTATATGATATTTATCCAGCCAGTACAGCGCATTCGATATCAGGAAACCGCGCACCTCATTTCGGGCATAGTTAAAAATATAGCTCTTCCATTCAGGATGAAAACCCTTACGCGGGCTATCATGTTCATATAAATGAGTACCATCAAAATAACCCAATCCTATTTCATCTGTGGGAAAGTGCGAAGGCACCCAATCCAGTATCACCGCTATGCCGGCGTTATGCAATGCATCTACCAGGTACATAAAATCTTCAGGCCGTCCGTACCTGCTGCTCGGTGCAAAATAACCCGTTATCTGGTATCCCCACGAAGCATAAAAAGGATGTTCCATTACGGGCATCAGCTCCACATGCGTAAAGCCAAGTTCATTTAAGTATTCGGGTAGTTCTGCTGCAAGTTCTCTGTAGCTCAGAAAGTCAAATTTCGCATCACTCTTTCGCCTCCACGATCCTATATGCAACTCATAAATAGACATCGGCTTATCTTGCCAACCTTCTTTTCTGCGTTCCATCCACGCACCATCTGTCCATTCAAAATCAATGTTCCATACTATAGATGCTGTCTGTGGTGGAGTCTCGCAATACACAGCATATGGATCTGCTTTATCTGCACTGTACCCTGTGTGCGATTCAATATGATATTTATAATGCGCTCCTTCCGCAACACCGGCAACAAACAGTTCCCATATTCCCGATCCATCCCACCTTATATTCATAACATGGCTATGGGTACTCCATTTATTAAAGCTTCCTGTAACAGCCACAGAACGTGCATTAGGTGCCCATACGGCAAAGTAGGCACCCGGCACGCCATTTACAGTCATGGCATGCGATCCCAGCTTATCATATAACCGGTAATGCCATCCTGCCTTAAACAGCTCAATATCGTACTCCGTGAAGAGCGATACATGACCACTGGACGATATAACAGGTTTAACTGGCTCCACCTTCCGCTCTTTATTCATTGCCATACAATTAGATGAATTTAATCAATAAAATCATCTTATGTAACCAGCCACTATTATTAAATTAAAAAGGTCTGAAGATGGTGTCTTTCCAGTTACAATACCCCACCGTGCGGCCCCGATGGGCAACCACACCCGAAATTGTACTGTTATAAACAAAGTAGTACAAAAAATTATGCAAAGCTGCTTAAAAGTATGGCTGTGCTTGGTGAGATTGCTGACTAGTCTGCGAAAACAGTTTAATAGCTTTCTCTGCCTGCTGGTGTGCAAACCTTCGCTTGTAATGATACCACCACTGCGGTGCAGCTTTAATAAGCATGTTATTAAATCCTCTCATTCCCAACAAATGATATAGTGTATTGATTTTTGCAGCTAATCCTGCTGGTAGTGCCCGCAGGCTCATAGCAAATCCGCTATCCAGGTATTGCATATGGTGCCAGTATCCGCTGGGCATAAACAAGGTATCGCCATGCTCCAATATTGTTGTATACCCCTTGGCATATTTTAACGCCGGGAAGGATTTTGTATCAACCCCATCTTGCCAGTTAACAAAGCTTGCAGCGCTTTCAACTGTCAATGGCATTTTATAAATAAGCGGTGACTGGCTGTTGTGCAACAGTAATACCCTTTTACGACCAATAAACTGCGTATGAAAGATATGAGAAAGGTCAAGGTCATAATGCATATGTGCTATAGAACCTTTACCGCCCACAAAAAGCATAGGATACGATTTCAGGAAGCCGCTCATTAACTCGTCAGGAAAAGTAAAGTCCTGCTTTAATATTGGAGCATGTTTAAATAAGTTGAACAAAAAAATACGCCATTCCGATGGCCCTTTGCATATCAGGTCTATATATTCGCCAAACTTCATAAATCCATCGCCACCATTCACCGGCACTTTAGCGCCGGCACGCATATTATTGTATACTGGTACCGTAGTTTCACCAACCACTTCTTTAAAATGATCCCAGGTCCATTTTTCAAAAGCGGGCCAGTTATGCGCCATGTGAGTGACTATTACCGGGCGCGATGGCTTTAAATACATCGATACAAATTCTTCCCTGGCAATGCTGGATACCCTGTCAATTTCCTGAACTTCCATAAGATGAAATTTTGAATTGACCCATCCTAAAAATCATACCTGCAATAGCTTTTAACAAGTACTTAAATGATAGCAGGAAATAAAAGACATAAATTCACGTTGTTACATATCAAACAAATAACTACACAATGGAACGGAAAGACTTTTTGAAGAAAACATTTGCAATGTGTGGTTTGGCTATGATACCGGCAGGCGTACTTGAAAGTTGTAATAAAGCAAATACCGCCGCGCCAACCAATGTTAATTTCACTGTCGATCTGTCCAACTCCGCAAATGCTGCATTAACCAATGTAGGTGGTTATCTCATTTCAAATAGTGTTATTCTTATCCATGTGCAGCCCGGCGTATTCAATGCTTTTTCCGACATCTGCACGCACCAGGGCTGCTCTGTTGTCTACAATGCAACCAGCGATAAAATTTCTTGCCCATGCCATGGCGGGCTATACAATCCTAATACAGGTGCTGTTGTGAGTGGCCCTCCGCCTTCAGCTTTAAAGCAATATACAGTTACCCAAAGTGGAAGTGTATTAACAATTAAATCTTAAGGCTCAAGAAAGGAGCCGCTGGACATAAACAGATGACGGTTTTATTTTATAAATTTACAATCATGTAAATTTCATAACTATGACACCAAAAGAAATAATCACAGTCGGGCAGATACAACTAAGCTTCTTGCTCGATGGGGAAGACACCAATAATGAAAGTGTAATGTTTGAGATGGTGATACCATATGGTGCAAAAGTACCTATGCCCCATTACCACATCGATGTTGATGAAATCGTGTATAGTCTGGAAGGCATTACTACGACAACCATAAATGGTGAAAGCACCGACCTAAACCCCGGCGACCACATATTTGTACCTCGTGGCGCCGTACACCATCAT
>JABDEZ010000007.1 GCA_013286835.1 Bacteroidota bacterium | reverse complement strand
CTACGACATCAAATACACTTATTCGCAAAACGACTCTTCACTTTTGCTTAATAACCATAATACCAGTGACTTGGTTGGAGGCTATCTACAAGATAAATTCATATTTTTTAACGATAAAGTTTCCGTTACCACCGGAATGCGTTTTAGTTATTTTGGGCTGACTGCAAAAACCTATACTGAACCAAGAGTTGCATTGGACTATGATATTACACGCAAGCTCTCATTTAAAGCAGCTTATGGCGAATATTACCAATTTGCGAATCGCATAACACGTGAGGACATTTCTGCAGGCAGCAGTGAGTTTTGGGTCTTATCAGACGGGAAAACGGTGCCGGTAAGCAATGCCGCGCATTATATAGCGGGACTAAGCTATGAGACCAATTCTTATTTATTCGGTGTAGAAGGTTATTACAAAACGCTGAATAATATTGTGCAGTACACTGAACGGTATTCTGCCACAACATCAACCATCAATTATACTCAAAACTTTTATACCGGTAGCGGCTACTCACAAGGCGTAGAGTTTATGGCTCAGAAAAAAATACGCAAATTTACAGGTTGGGTTAGCTACACATTATCCAAAACTATGGATCATTTTGCGGTATATTCCGCCCAGTATTTTCCGGCAGACAATGATGTAAGAAATGAATTTAAGGTAGTGAGTATGTACAAAATGAACCATTGGGATTTTGCCGCAACATGGATATATGCCAGCGGCAAACCATATACAGCGCCTGGTGGCGGATACAGTGTTACATTACTTGATGGCACTAAAGAGAACTACGTTACAATAACATCAAAAAACACCTTGCGGTTGCCAGATTATCACAGGATGGATGTCTCTGTCAATTACCATTTTTACAATGAGGCTAAAAAAGATGTTGGCTATGTTGGTTTATCACTATTTAATGTATATGCCCGGCAAAATGTGTGGTATAAGGAGTTCACTATTGTTAGCGGCCATGTGGTTGAAACCAACGTAGATTACCTGAGCTTCACCCCTAACCTAACCTTATCTTTAAAACTTAGATAATATGAAGAAAATAATAACCTTTTTTATCGCAACCCTTTGGATATACGGATGTAAAAAAGAAGCTTCATTACCTGAGTATAATACAGACCCGGTAATTGCTTCGTATCTAATACCAGGCAATACCATAAGCCTGCAGCTGAGCCACCAGGAATCTACATCATCCACACAATATTCTGCACCTGGTTTAGATTCACTTAACATTACCATCACATCAAATGATACAATATACCACCTTACATCTAACGGCAATGGTCTTTACACAGACACGTCGTTAGTAATCACAGCCGGGAATAAATATAGTCTGCAGTTTACTTATAATGGGAAAGTAGTGACTGCATCAACCATACTACCTGCTAAACCGACCGACTATGCACAGTCGGCAACGGCTATAGCTATAACACAAATCACATCATCCTCATCATCTAGCATGGGAATGCCTGGTAGCGGTCCTGCCGATCCGGTAAAACTCACATGGTCTAATAGTGACAATTCTTATTATATAGTAGTAGTACAAAACATGGAAACCAACCTAGTACCTATTAATGATACTATGACTATCATTGATTCATCACGGATATTCAGGAACACGCCTACTACCGGATCTTCATATAATATAAATACCCGCGATTTTACTTATTATGGCTATCATAGGTTGATCCTATTCCATATCAATGCAGATTACGCATCTTTGTATAATAATAACAGCAGCAGTTCACAAAATCTGTCAACGCCTTCTACAGGCATCACTAATGGTGTTGGGATATTTACAGGGATAAATTCAGATACCTTATTCCTTCACGTGGATAAACAATAGTTACATGGCAATGAGTTTCACAACACGCAATAAGCGTTGGGTAGTACCAGTTATTCACATTCTATGCTGGCTTGTGTTTTTTTCTATACCTTTTATTGAACGAAATGAGCACATGCATTTTAATGAACATTTGCCTAACGAGCATTTTGCCCCCCCTATGCATGCCAGGGATAACATGTTGTATCTCTCATTGGTTACAAACATTTGCATTGTTGCAATATTTTATATTAATATATTATTTTTATCCCAAATTTTCACAAAACAGAAAAGGCACATCAGGTATATACTTATACAACTAGGCAGCTTCATATTGTTTTATTATCTACTAAAGTTGTTTATGTCTTTTATGATGCCTAATGATATGGGTATGCCATTGGGCATACAACTGTTCAATTATACCATTGTAATTTTAGTGGGTTTTTGCTACAGTCTTATAAAGGAAAATATAGAAGTGGAACAAAAGCGAAAAGAAAAAGAAACTGAGAATTTGCTTACAGAATTGATCTTCCTGCGATGGCAAATTAGTCCACATTTTCTTTTTAATGTACTAAATAATATGGTTTCATTGGCTCGTATAAAATCAGAGAAGCTTGAAAAAATGCTTTTTGATCTATCCAATCTCATGAGATACATGATATATGAAACTGAAGACCATACAATATCTATAGAACGCGAAATTGAATATCTTAAAAGCTACATTGACTTACAAATTTTAAGGTTTTCCAATGAGGTGACAGTCAATACCAACATATTTATATCAGAAAACGACAACAGCGTTATAGAGCCGATGCTACTCATCCCTTTTATAGAAAATGCTTTTAAACACGGTATTAATAATCTCATTTCTGAGCCGGTTATTACTATTGATGTTTACTATGCCAGGGAGAGGCTTACGATGACTATAAAAAATAAATGCAGCCCTCAATTACCTTCTAGTAATGATGAAACAAAAGGCATAGGTCTTGCTAATGTAAAAAGGCGGCTAGGGCTGCTATACCCTAAACGACATTCGCTAAACATTACCGTAATAGATGACTGGTATAGCTGTACCTTAGGTATAAATTTGGCAGAAAATGAAGTGCATAATTATTGACGATGAACCATTAGCCCTTGATTTGCTGGAAGACTACGTTAGTAAGATTTCATTTCTGCAGCTCATAAAAAAGTGCAGCAATGCAATGGAGGCATTGGACATTCTGCAAAAGAATGAAATAGACATTGTTTTTTCCGATATACAAATGCAAGGCCTTACGGGCATGCAGCTAATCAAAACGCTCACCGTAAAACCGATGTTTATTATTATATCGGCTTACCAATCTTATGCAATAGAGGGATATGAATTAGATGTACTGGACTATTTGCTGAAACCGGTGTCTTACGAAAGATTTGTTAAGGCATGCAATAAGGCCTTAGCATACTATAATTCTATGCAAAAGAATGCTCCGGAACCCGATCATGCTTTTTTTCATGTAGACTATAGCTTGGTAAAAGTAATTTTTGAAGAAGTCTCATACATAGAAAGCATCAAGGACTATGTAAAAATATATTTTGTAACTGCCCGGCGCCCCCTGCTGGTAAGGTACAGTATGAAGGGCATTGAAGAAATATTCCCATCTTCAGATTTTATGCGGATTCATAAATCATATATAGTTAGTAAAGCTTCAGTAACTGCTATTCGTAAGAACAGTCTATTCTTAAATGCGTTTGAATTACCTATAAGCGAGCAATATAAAGACACTGTTAATCAGCTTACTAACAGGAATATCTAGAAAATCCAGTAAATCAATACGCTGGTAATTTTTCCTTAACGGGATATGCGATAGGTACCTCTTGCCCGGTACAAATCAGCCGCATGCTTTATGTAAGCATAAAAACCATATTCACTCATACCTCTTGCCTGCTCATATGTAGGGCGGTAACGCCGCATATAATAATTAAGGCTATCCCCGGTAAGCCCAGTTAGCTGGGTTATAGTAGCCGGGTTAAACAGATTATCTACGTACTTCTGCTTTTCAGTTTCGTAATAATCATCCTGGAAGGCCCACACCTCTCTATTTTTCTTACTCATAGCAGAAAAAGGATGCTCTATAGAGCCAAAAGTTGAAAGCTTAGGTACATTCAGCTCATGACTATATAATTCACGATACCGTAGGCTGTCTGATGTATATTTATTTACCAGGTAAGGCGGTATCACCATGGGACCTGCCTCCATTATTATTTTAAAATATGGTGGCACATCCCCTTCAGGTATGCGTGCATGTACCGTCTTATACCCTGGTTTTCTAAATTCCAATAATTGCCCCTTAGATGCTGTAATGAAAAACTTACCCTGTTCATCGGTAAGCATTACAAACCCGGTATATGTATTTTCAATATTCACATCATTAATGGGTTTCTTGCCCACATTATCAACTACAACCCCAACAATAGATTGCGCACACAACCTGGTACTCATAACACCCAATATAAATATGCAACCTATAAATACACGTATGCGCATAGCGCACTAAATTACATTATAGCTGATTTTTTCTGAGATTTAATTTTGTTAAAATAACCAAAGCCATTCAATTGTTATCTTTGAGGCTATGTATAGATTAGTACGCAAAGCGCTGTTTACTGTAGAACCCGAAAAAGTCCACTACATGGTAATGAAAAACCTGAACAGGGCATATAAAATTCCTTTTTCCAGAAATATACTTAAATCAATATTCTCTGTTCAGCACACTTCCCTTGAGCGTACGTTATGGGGTATTACCTTTCCCAACCCTGTAGGGTTGGCTGCCGGATTTGATAAAGATGCAAAATATACAGATGCCCTTGCCTGCCTTGGCTTCGGCTTTGTAGAGATAGGTACCCTTACCCCTAAAGCACAGCCTGGCAATCCACAACCCCGGCTATTCAGGCTCCCTGCCGATAAAGCGCTCATCAACCGTATGGGCTTTAATAACGGGGGGGCAGCGGCGGCGGCAGAAAAGTTACGCCACCGCAAAGAGAAAATAATAATAGGTGGTAATATTGGTAAGAATAAAGACACACCTAATGATGATGCAATAAACGATTATGAAGCCTCTTTTAAAGAGTTATACCCTGTTGTGGATTATTTTGTAGTGAATGTAAGCAGCCCCAATACTCCCAACCTGCGTGCCCTGCAGGACAAAGAACCTTTAACCAGGTTATTGCAAAGGCTCCAGGAACTAAATAATGCATTAGGGAACCCGAAACCATTATTACTTAAAATAGCGCCCGATCTTACAGACGGGCAATTGGATGATATTATTGAAATAGTAACGCAAACCGGGATACAAGGAATAGTAGCTACAAATACCACCATTAACCGGGATGGCCTTGAAACACCGCAAAATATGATAGATAACATTGGTGCCGGCGGACTCAGTGGTAAGCCATTGACCCAAAGAGCTACTGAGGTGGTAGGCTACATACACAAGAAAAGCAATGGAAAAATACCGATTATGGCAGTTGGAGGAATTTTCACGGCTGAAGATGCCCGGGAAAAAATAAACGCCGGAGCGGCGTTAGTTCAGATATACACTGGGTTTATATACGAAGGACCAGGAATTGTTAAGAAAATATGCAATGGGTTGATCAACAAAAACTAAATATCAATTTTAGTTTTGCAGAGCAGCGTGGTTGCCCATCCGCATTTTACGGATCGCCAGCTTGATCTTCTGAACGGTATAAAGAATAATCCCCATTCCTATGTACATCTTAACTACTATCGGTATAAAAACTTTCTGTATCATAACCTGCTATTTTTAAAAGCCGTTTTTTACTTTCTGATACAAAGATGATACACCTGATGCACCTGTTGAAGCTTTTGGACGTCTTTAACTGCACCTTTAAAAGCGGTTAACCATTGGTTTAGTTTCTGTTAACAACCCATTATGAACCATAGGGCATATGCAATTATACCGAAGTTCGAAAAACTGCATATGCGTATTTGCCACATTTCAGTTAAGTTTGCGCCATGAAGAATTTATGGATAAAACTGCTTCCTGCATTGGCGGGGCTAGCACTTTTTACTTCTTGTCATACCCACACAAAAAACGTAGGTACCAACAACGTTTTATACCAGACACCTGAACTAAGAACAGCTTCAGATAAAATAGCAGATAATCCTAAAGATGCTTCGCTGTACTATGACAGGGGTAACATCCTGCACAGACAAAAAAAAGATTCTCTTGCTATAAGTGATTATAAAGAAGCCATATTGCTCGACTCTAGCAAAGCTGAATATTACAGTGCTATTGGCAACCTGCTTTTCGACCATAAAGATATTACAGGCTCGCTACCCTATATACAAAAAGCCATTGCCATAAATCCTAAAGACCCAAAGGCACGTATAAAAGTGGCCAAGATGTTCTTATTTACAAAAAAATATAATGAAGCCTTTGCTGAGTTGAATATAGTGCTTCGCCAAAATGTACACGATCCCGAACCCTACTTTATAAAAGGCCTTATTTATAAAGAAACTAAAGATACGGCCAGGGCCATATCCAGTTTTCTTACAGCATTGCAGGAAGGCCCAGACGATAAAGAAGCTATGATACAACTGGGACAACTCTATGGCGAAAAGCACAACCCCATTGCGCTTAAATATTTTGAAAATGCCTTTAAAGCCGACACTGCCGATGTATTCCCTTTATATGCAACAGGTGTGTACTACCAGGAAAATAAGGATTATGAAAACGCTAAAGCCGCTTACAAAAACTGTATTTTGCACGATAATCAGTATGCAAATGCTTACTTTAATACCGGTTATATCCTTTTGCAGCAAGATTCAGTTGAAAAAGCCTGGAGACAATACAACCTGGTTACGCAGATAGAACCAACAAATGCCACAGCCTATTATAGCAGGGGTTTGTGCAGTGAAATGATGAACAAGAAACAAGACGCTATAAATGACTACAAGCAAGCACTTGTATTTAATAGTAAGTATGATGACGCCAAACAAGGGCTTAAACGCCTTAGCGTAAAATAATGAAGCAAAACATCAGGTAAATAATAAAAAACAATACAATGGCCATAATAGCACCATCCATGCTCTCGTCAAATTTTCTGAACCTGGAGCAGGACATACAAATGGTAAACAATAGCGATGCAGACTGGTTTCATCTGGATGTGATGGATGGCAGGTTTGTACCCAACATCACTTTTGGTATGCCTATAATAGCTGCCATGAAAAAAAGCGCAAAAAAACCTTTTGATGTGCACTTGATGATAGTAGAGCCTGAAAAGTATTTTGAGGCTTTTGCTAAGGCGGGTGCCGATATATTGACCGTACATTACGAAGTATCGCCACACTTGCACCGCAATCTGCAGGTAATAAAATCTTTAGGCATGAAAGCCGGTGTGGCCATTAACCCTGCTACCCCTGTAAGCCTGCTTGAAGATGTGCTATGCGACATAGACCTGGTCTGTGTAATGAGTGTGAACCCGGGGTTTGGTGGCCAGAAATTCATAGACCAAACCACACATAAATTGATGGTGCTCAAAAGGATGATAAATGACCGTGGAGCAAGCACGCTAATAGAAGTAGATGGAGGCGTAACCCTGGAAAATGCGGCAACTATAATAAAGGATGGTGCAGATGTACTTGTTGCAGGCAATACCGTATTTTCTGCTGCAAATCCTGCTGATGCTATCAAATCATTAAAAGAGTTCTGAAAATAAATAAACGATTTTAACGTTTGCTTGTGGTATGCTTAAAAAACATTTAGGGTTTTCCATTCTTTTAATACTTACAAGCTTTCTTTGTCATGCCCAGCTAGCTACAATTTCGGGCATAGTAAAAGATGAGCAGGGAGCAGCCATTGATGCAGCAACAATAGCGGTAATAAACAGTAACCTGAGCACCTATACCAATAAGAATGGTTACTATACCCTACAGGTGCCTGCAGGCAAAAGCATAACAGTAGTGGCATCTTTTACCGGTTATGAACCTGAACATAAAAGCGCGGTCTTCATTGCAGGAGAATTTAAAACCTGGGATGTAGTGCTGACAATAAAAACGAACACACTGCACGACTTTATCAAAAAAGACGACAGATCCACCTTCGAAGCAGGCAGCGTAGGGATAGACCCTTCAAAGGCCAATATCATCCCTACACCAGGCGGTGGTATAGAAAGCATCATTAAGCTTATGGTGGGTTCTAATAACGAGCTCACATCGCAATACAGTGTAAGGGGTGGTAGTTACGATGAGAACCTGGTGTATGTAAACGATTTTGAGATCTATCGTCCATACCTTGTTCGTTCGGGACAACAAGAAGGATTAAGTTTTATCAACCCCGATCTTGTATCCAACGTTTACTTCTCCGTAGGCGGTTTCCAGCCCAAGTATGGCGACAAAATGTCCAGCGTATTGGACGTAACCTATAAGAAACCAACAACGTTTTCGGGTAGCGTAATGGTGAGCTTACTAGGTGCCAGTTTGCACCTGGAAGGAGCATCTAAGAACCAGAAGCTCACCTACCTTATTGGTGCACGTCAGAAAAGCAACCAATACCTGTTGCAGTCGCAGCCAATAAAAGGTGTATACAACCCATCATTTACAGACTTACAATTTTTAATTAATTATCGTTTCAATAGTAAGTGGGAAGTGGAAGCTATTGGCAATTATGCACGCAACCGCTTTACATTTTACCCCGAAAGCCAGGTAACCAGCTTTGGCGTTGTTAACCAGGCCTACCAGCTACAGGTGGCTTATACCGGCAGCGAACTAGACCAGTTCGACAGCCGTTTTGGAGGTATATCTGCCACCTACCGTCCCAATGATAAGTTGAAATGGAAATTCCTTGCTTCAGGTTTTCAGACCAATGAACAAGAGACTTACGACAAGAGCGGCGAATACCTATTGGGAGAATTGCAAACAGACCAGAGCCAGAAGAATTTTGGCCAGGTAAAGGATTATCTTGGTACAGGTCTCATACATGATTATGCCCGCAATTTCCTGAATGTAAATGTTGTGAATATAGGTTTTCGTGGTGCATACACCGCAACAAACAATTATTTTTCATGGGGCAGCGATGTGAACATTACCAGCATCAATGACAACCTGCACCAATGGGAAATGCGCGATTCATCGGCCTACAACCAGCCTTATAACCCGGCTTCGCTGTTGATGAGTTATTTCTTTAACTCTTCCGCAAATTTTAATTATACCCGATTGAGCGGTTTTGTGCAAGACAACTTTAAATTCAGCGATTCATCGCGTGTTACGGGTGCCATAGGTGCCAGGTATAACTATAGCTATCTCAATAGCGAACTGGTTATTAGTCCGCGCATGCAGCTTGCCTACAGGCCCGATTGGCAACGCGATGTGGTGTTCAGGTTTGCTACAGGTGTGTATGCACAGCCTCCATTCTATCGAGAAATGCGCGATGCAGTGGGAGATGTAAATAAAAACCTGCTTGCACAGAAATCATTCCATACAGTACTTGGTGCAAACTATAATTTCAAGATGTACAACAGGCCTTTTAAGGTTACGGCAGAGGTCTATTACAAATACCTATGGGATCAGGACCCTTATTACTATAACGATGTACAACTTGTTTATACAGGCAAGAACGATGGTGTAGGCAGGATATATGGCGGCGAAATACGACTGTATGGTGATATAGTTAAAGATGCCACATCGTGGGTGAGTATAGGTATATTAAAAGCAGAGCAAAAGCTTATAGACAGCAGCCAGATATACAGTGGCTATTTCCCGTTGCCTAATGACCAGCGTTTTATGTTGGGTATGTACTTTGAAGATTACCTGCCCCGCAATAAGAACTTTAAAATGCACCTGAGCCTTATATACGCCACTGGTTTACCAGTAGAGGCACCAAATGGCCACCTGTTTGACAACACAGTCAGGCTCCCCGATTATAAACGTGTGGACATAGGCTTTTCAGCCCTGCTGCTGGATGCTGCACGCAGACAACACCCTTCTCACAGTTTGTTCAACAACATACACAGTATATGGGCAAGCTTCGAGGTATTTAATTTATTGGGAATACAGAATACCCTTTCTTATAGTTATATACAAGACCAGACAACAGGAAATAGCTATGATGTACCCAATCGCCTGACTGCAAGGTTACTGAACCTGAAGATCATTTGTGCTTTTTAGTAAGTCAGGAATAGCTTCATAAGCGCGCCTATGGCTCATCAACAAATTTTTTTAAAAAAATTCACAAAAACATTTTGCAGAGAAAATGATATTCCTATCTTTGCGTCCCGTTCAGAAAGAACATAGGGAATGATTTCGTAGCTCAGTTGGTAGAGCAATACACTTTTAATGTATGGGTCTTGGGTTCGAGTCCCAACGGAATCACTGGAAAAAAGAAAGCCGCTCAATGAGCGGCTTTTGTTATTTATTGAATTTCTTGTTTGTTTATGAATGGCTCAATTTCCCGCGAACCTTGGAGAACTTTCAAAGATCGAAGGAATCCACGTACCGGATGGCTTTTGTATTTCTACCGAAGCGTTTAAAAGAATTATTGAGGAAACTTCATTGATCAACGAATCACTTGACCACTTATTGCTGCTGAAGATGGAAGACCGGGATCTTTAAATAATAGAACCACACTAAATTCACATAATAAATTGCCGTTGACAATAAAGATATTTGTACAGTTATCTTTGCATGAATGGATCAGGGCAAGCTTCACTCTTATATTAAAAAAGTCTCCAAAAGAATATCTGATGAAGAGCTTTCTTTGATCATTAGTTGCGCACAGAACCTCCAACTAAAAAAGGGCGACGCTGTATTAAAAGAGGGTGATGTTTGTCGTTCCTTTTACCTGGTTGAAAAAGGTTACCTACGCACCTGGTATAATAAAGACGGCATAACGATCAATCTGAACTTTACGCTTGAGGGTGAATTTGCTACGAACGTAAAAAGCCTGAAGACCCATCAACCCTCAGAACTTACTATTGAAGCCGGGGAAGAAGCTTCGGTATTGGTCTTCAATCTGGACATAATAGTCAAAGAATTTGGTGCACATCCCCAGATCGTTCTCTTTATTAGGCGTTTGGCTATGCATATGCTTCTTGTTTCGGAAGAGCATAATAAACTATTCAAAATGTACACCCCAACTGAGCGTTATAGGTACATGGAAGAAAACAAGCCTGAATTATTGCAACGTATATCCCTATCCCAAATAGCATCGTACCTGGGCGTAACCCGCGAAACGCTGAGCCGTATCCGTGGAAAAAGGGATTAATAATCTGGATTGTGACGTTTGTCACAGGTCTGTGCCATCCATTTATGCGACATTTGCATCACTAAACCGAACAATTTATGAAATGGTATCACTATATAGCTTGCTTTTTTGCCGGTGCGTTTATGGTTAACATGGTTCCACATTTTATACATGGCGTTTCAGGCGATGTATTCCCTACTCCATTTGCTACACCACCAGGTAGGGGGCCATCTTCGCCAACAGTTAATGTATTTTGGGGACTTTTAAACTTTTTGATCGGTTACTTGCTAATGCGTGCCGGAAAAGTATCTAATCAAAAAACAATATCACTCGTTATCTTTTTCATTGGGATAGTAGTTATGAGCTGGCTGTCAAGTGTTGTCTTTATGGATAAGCAAATGCAGTTTTAAGTCATCTGGATAAACAACGGTATTAAACAAATAAGACAGGAGAAGAACAGGCTTCAGCTTTATGAAGATAGATAGGACGATAAGTACATTCAGGGCTTTCAAAAACCGCAATTACAGATTATATTTTTCCGGGCAGTCGTTATCCTTGATAGGTACATGGATGCAACGTACCGGGGTTAGCTGGGTTGTTTATACTATGACACATTCGGCGTTTATGCTGGGTTTCACTGTATTTGCTGCACAGTTCCCTTCCTTCCTTCTTTCATTGATCGGCGGTATTGCATCAGACAGATATAACCGTTACAAAGTATTACTGCTTACCCAGGTAGCATCACTGGTGCAGGCGTTATTAATGGCCATACTCATATTTACCGGGCATTATCAAGTATGGGAAATACTTACACTTAGTGTGTTGCTGGGCATAATCAATGCCTTTGACGTACCGGCGAGACAACCAATGGTTCATGAAATGATAACCGACAAAGCAGACCTGCCTAATGCGCTCGCGCTCAACTCCTCTATGGTAAACCTTGCCCGCCTGGTCGGCCCTGCATTATCTGGCATTGTTCTTGAAAAATTTGGAGCCGGTATCTGCTTTAGCTTAAATGCACTGAGCTTTGTAGCGGTGATAACTTCTTTGCTACTGATGAAGTTACCAGCTTATACCCCATCTCCTGTAAAAAAGAAGATCACTTCTGAACTTGTAGAAGGTTTTGCTTACCTGAAAAACACACCATCAATAAGCATCATTATGGTTATGCTTGCTATGACAAGTTTGCTGGTTTTACCCTATAACACACTATTGCCGGTATTTGCCAAAGTGATCTTTAAGGGCAATGCCGCCACATACGGATATATAAACAGCTTCATTGGCCTGGGAGCAGTAGTTGGTTCCTTTTTCCTTGCATCTTTAAAAAAGGGTACAGACCTTAAGGTTGTATTGTTTGGCAACACTATCATTTTTGGGGCTTGCCTTGCGCTCTTTTCTCACATTAATTACTTTCCGCTTGCTATGCTCTTTGCGACATTGACCGGTTTTGGTATGATGTCTCAAACTACTATTATCATGACCATAATACAGGTCAACTCAGATAAAAACATGAGGGGAAGGGTGATGAGCTATGTGGCGATGGCCTATTTCGGCATGTTACCAATAGGCAGCTTGCTGATAGGTGTAATATCACAGCAGATTGGTGCACCCAATGCAATACTTTGCCAGGGTGTCATAGCGCTGGTTATTGCTGCCTTTTTTTCTAAATACCTTAGAAAAGACTACCTCAACAAAAAGAACACAGCGCAAATTGAGGAGGTGGAAGAAACAGTATTGGAAGAAATTTAATTAAATAGTAATCATAAAAACAACTAAAAAAATGAACCAAAACACAGAAAACACAGCACTTTTAGTAATGGATATGCAGGCAGGTATTTTGGGTAGGCTTACTGATGCAAAAGACTTGGTAAGCAATACGGCAAAAGCTATAAACTATGCCCGTGAACAAAACATTCCTATTATATATGTAGTAGTTGGATTCCGACAGGGTGCGCCGGAAATAAGCATGAATAATAAGGGCTTCGCAGAAAGCAAAGGAAGATTTGGCACTGTGAACTTCGAAGAATTCATGAAGATACATGCAGATATAGCGCCACAGGAAGGAGAGATTACAGTCACAAAACGTCGTGTGAGTGCCTTTACAGGTAGCGATCTTGAAGTAGTGTTAAGGGCATTTGGCATACAACACTTGGTACTTACCGGTATTGCAACAAGCGGCGTAGTATTATCAACTACCCGAGAAGCAGCAGACAAGGACTACCGCCTGACCATATTAGCAGACTGTTGCGCTGATATGGATGATGAAGTGCACCACATATTGACCACTAAGGTTTTTCCCCGCCAGGCCGATGTACTGACACTAGAGGAATGGAGCAAAAAGTAAAAGCGTTATGAATCATTCATAAAAAATGAGCCTCTTTTGGGAAAGAGGCTCATTTTTTAATTATATAACAGACTGCGAGGAAAGCCTTCTATTTAAATTACTTTATCTCCTTATCCAAAGATGCCTGAGCCAGTGGATGATAATTCATGCGGTATTTGGCATACAGTCTTTTTGCCATTTCCTTTCCTTTAGGCGTTTTCATCATAGCTGCATATAATGGTTCTATAAATTTGCGACGGCCTACACTACCCAGGAACTGCTCCATAGCAGTGTAGGCTGGCTCATAACCTGCATGTATAGCCATAACAAACCACAAGTCAGCTATCTCGCTGTTGCCGGTTTGGGTGAAGTGGAATGTTCCATCCAATTGTTTCATTTGCTGGCTGGTAATGCTGTCCGGCATTTTGCGCAAAAATTGTTGCCACTCGTTACTGCTCCACCCTGTTGTATCCAATTGTGCAGGTGGTGTGCCGTTCAAAAACTTTCCGTTTTGTGCATCTACTTTTGCAAACCGTACATAGCCTGCCCGCGGACAATTGGCAGGTATGCCCGGACCATATACCCATGCATTGATGTCTAATTTTTTAGCAAGTGCACTGTCTCCTTTTATAAGATTAGCATTTAAATAGCTGAGGAAATTCTCTGTATTTATAGTTTTAAAAGCATGTTCATCAAAGTACTTTTTCAAAAATGCGTCAAACTTTTCCCGACCTACATTTATTTCTATAAGTTTTAAGAAATGACTCCCCTTTTCGTAAGGTATATCAGAGAACCCATCATCAGCATCGCGGCCATCCAGATTTATTTTCAACCATGTATCCTTGTTATCCTTCCCTAATTCGTTCACATTGGTAACCAGATCCTGGTAGCCCAGCTCCCACAGCATATCTGCATAATCCTTACCTTCTATAGACTCCATTATGCGACGCTCGAAATAGTCAGTAAAACCCTCATTCAGCCAAAAGTCGTTCCATGTGGCATTGGTTACCAGGTTGCCGCTCCAGCTATGAGCCAACTCATGGGCTATAAGGCTCACAAGGCTACGGTCACCTGCTATAATGGTAGGTGTACAGAACGTAAGACGCGGGTTTTCCATACCACCTATAGGGAAGCCCGGAGGCAGTACCAGCATATCATATCTCCCCCATCTGTAAGGTCCGTAGAGTTTCTCTGCCGCGTTCACCATCTTTCCTACACCATCAAATTCATAGCGTGCTTTGTCTATCATTCCAGGCTCTGCATATACACCTGTACGGCTGTCGATAGCCTTAAAATCTATATGCCCAACAGCCAGGGCCATAAGGTATGCAGGTATAGGCAAATCCATCTTAAAGTGATAAATACCGCTATCATTTACCTGTTGCGGATTTTCTGCGCTCATTAAAGCAAGAGCCCCCTTAGGTACAGACACACGTGCAGTATAAGTATAGCGAATGCCGGGGCCATCGGCACATGGCAACCAACTTCGTGCATAAACAGATTCAGACTGCGTATATAAGAATGGGTATTTTTTGTCATGGGTTTGTTGTGGATCAAGCCACTGAAGGGCCGTGGCATTCTTACCTGTTTTATAAAATATGGTTACTTCTGTGCTTCCTACTTCAACAGGTATGTTTAGGGCACTGCCCATATATTTTATAGGGCTGTCCAGTATAGCATTTACTTTTTTACCATTCACAAATACGCTGTCTATAGTAAGGTCATAGGTATCCAGTTTCAGGTTGTTCAGCTTGTTGCTGTTGTCTATTGTCCATGTAGCTTTCCCAGATATTTTTTTCTGGTCAAAATCTACCTTTATATCCATATCAAGATGCTTCAGCGTTATGCTGTCTGCATTAGACAGGGTGTGCATATCCTTTTCAACCGTATCAGTAACGGGAGCAATAATGGCAGTGGACGTAGTTGCATTTTTACAAGCGCTCGACAGAGCAAAAGACAGCAACGCTACGCATATATACTTATTCATAAAGATCATTCAAGTTCTGTTTTTCGCACGGCATCCCATGTTGTATTTGCATAGCTATCCCATACCAGCCAGAGCAGGATTGCGGAAAGTACCATAAATAACAATTTCAGCCAAAGAATATTTATAGCCAGGTAATGGCCAAAACCCAAGGCCGAAGGTATTGCCATGGCTATAAAAGATTTAAGAAAACGATTACCGCCCTGGTTCATTTGCTCCTGCATAGAAAACGGAAGGTCCCTAAAGCTTACCCTCATCATGCAGGCGGCAAACAATGTTACATTTATAAGGGCAAGTATTACATCGGCAATGGCAGGCCAACCCCATACCGAAACAATAAATACGGCGAATAGAATAAATAACGGCAGGAAGAACTTTACCCACATTGCCTTAAACGCGCCTGACATAACCCTGCCCGGAATAACAACAGGAGTAGCATAATACACCCAGGCCGACTTATACTGATCTGATATGGTAAGATAGTTTAGCACCCTTATGAGCATGAAAGATGATAAATATAACAGTAGGAGGTAGCTGGGATTATCGGGAGATGTCGCCTTATCCCAGGCATCTTTAAAAGACATATGCTTTTCTGAAGTAAGCAGAAAAACAAAGTAAATGGGCATGTACGCAAAAAACGGGTACACTTTCATTTTAAAAGATCTTGAGCGGGAAGTCTGCAACCAGGTAATAACAAAACCTGCCTTGGCAACCTCATCTTTATTCATCAGGTTGGCCAGTTTTTGATAGAACTTTCCACCGGTTGCTTTTGTTTGTGCAGCAGGTGCATATTCAGCTGCAGCTACTGTGTCTATACCACCAATAGCCCGGGCAAATTGTGGTGACAGATACTTTACCAAAAGCCACAAACAGAGCAAAGGAAGCGCTATTGCCAATATAAAGGACCATTGGGTGCCAGCCAGGTTAACGGGAAAACCCAGCAAAGACCAAAAGGAAGCCAGCCAGTATGGTGGTGTAAACCTTACCCAGCTATGTTTACTGATATCAAGGTTAACTAGGTCTTCTATATTGCCGCTGGTGTTGAGCATGCCACGCATGAGGTAGCCCGAAGCAAACAGCACTATGGAAAATGCTATCTGGAAATAATTGATAATATCTTTAAAACGCTCTGGCTTTGCCAGCTTTAGCAATAGCAAGTAAGTACAGTTGACCAGGAAAATGGCAATACACGCCAATAATATGAGTGGTAAAGGGAATAGAAGCGCGGACTTCCAACCGTCCATAACGCCAAGCGTTATCCACATGGGCAATGACATGGGCAGTATGATGCGAAACAGGTAAATGAACACATGCAGCAACCTGGACAATATTATCGTAATATCACTCACCGGCCTGGGAACTATGATATATTTATCACGGGTATCAAAAAGCACGTTGCTGAAATCGGTAATCAGCATGAATGTAAGCATGAATAAAAAGAAAGAGAACGAAAGGGTAAGCCCGAAGATGCGATCCTTAATGGTTGCCAGTGTAAAAATATATACCAGCCCTGTTAATGCGGCTATGAACATATTGAGCCACACCGAATTATTACGTTCTTTTTTTTGAGTACGTTGCCTGCCAAACGGTATAGGCTTACGATTATCCAGCTTCAAACGTATATCTAGTATAGCAGCTAATTGTTCTGTATCAGCCCCCATACTGCGCCAAAGCCCCGATGGCAGCATCACCAGTTTTAAGAATATCTTATTCATGGTCAATGCTATTTACCGGGTTGAGTATCGTTAAGTGCTGAGGCAAAATCATCGGCTCTATGGCTATACCCTTCGCCTGCGGTAAGTTTAGAGAATATCTGCTCCAGGGAGTCATTGCTATTCTGCCGTAACTCATCTATTGTGCCATTGGCTACTATTGTGCCTTTGTCTATCAGTACAATACGATCGGACACCTTTTCTACCACATCCATCATATGAGATGAATAAAATATGGTTTTGCCTTCCTGCTTTAATACCTGCAGCAATTCCTTCACCATGATAACTGTATTGGCATCCAGGCCAGACAAAGGCTCGTCCAATATAACTATAGAAGGATTATGTAATAACCCGGAAGTCAGCAACACCTTCTGCCGCATACCCTTCGAAAAACTATCCATACGCTGGTCTATATTGCCCAGCAAGCCAAACGAATCCAGCATTCTCCTGGATCGTTCTTCTATTACACTATCGGATAAATGATATAGCTTACCAATAAACGAAAGATACTCCCGTGCAGTAAGCAGGTCATATAACTCTGCCAGTTCGGGTATGTAACCAGTCATTTTTTTCACTTCCATCACATTCTTCCGCAGGTCCATCCCGCCTATGGTTACATCGCCGGTATAATCTTGAATGATCCCTGCCAATATTTTTACCGTAGTTGATTTACCCGCGCCATTGGGCCCTATATAGCCTATTATCTGACCAGGGTAAATATCAAGGTTTATATCTTTCAACACTTGTTTTTCACCATAGTTTTTACTCAAGTGCCGCAGGGTGATTATTGGTTCCATAGCTGTAAAATTAAAAAACCTCCAATAACAAGTGCATTGGAGGTGAAAAATAAAAAATGTTTATTCTACAATGTCTTTTTACGCTTTTATAAGCCTGAATGCATGATTCCATTTATTGTTGAGCATGCCAGGAATACACCAAAGCATGCCAAGCGGCTCTATGGCACGTGATGCTTCTACCTTGCCCATATCTTCAACTTCCCATCCAAAACCAACAAGTATATCAGATACCTCTTTTTTAGCAGTGTCATTATTACCGCAAATGAACATGCTGGGCTTTTCTGCAAACGCAGGGTTTACCATGTACGTATTGCCCACACTATTAAACGCCTTTACAAAGTGTGCAGCAGGAAAACGCTCCTGCAACTGCTCCATAAGAGATTCGTCCAGAGTGGTAAAAAATTTCAGTACACCATTTTCGGGTGGTGCATCTGCAGCTGGGTTGGTAGTATCTATAACTGTTTTACCATTAAAATTTTGTACTCCTGCCTGTTCTATGGCTTCTGACGCCGCAAGACCTTTTACAGAAAGTACAATGGTATCCCCAAACACTGCTGCCTCTTCAAAAGTACCAGTCTTACCATTTACGTTTTTTTCTTTCCAGGCATCCAGTTTATTTACATCCCTGCTACCCAACATTACCTCATGGCCTTTAGCCAGAAAACCACTGCCCAATGTTTGGGCTACAATGCCCGAACCTATAATTCCTATCTTTTTCATGGTTGGTTATTTAAGGTAAAGTAATGGTAAATTCTGTGATCTGATGGCAACGTTAACATTATTTTTTAGTTGCTTACGGGCAACAAAAAAACCGTCTTTTACAAGGAGTAAAAGACGGTTCAAATAGACATTAAAATCAATTATAAATACTATATTTTCCAGCTCTTATTCTGGAAGCGCTCACTCACCACCATGTCTTTGCTACCAGGTGTATATTTATAAAAACCCTCACCAGACTTTACACCATAAAAACCTGCCTGTACCATATTGGCCAGCAATGTTGCGGGCGCATACTTTGTAGCGCCAAAACCCATGTGCAGTACATTCATTATAGAGTAGCAAGTATCGAGACCTATAAAGTCTGCAAGCTGCAAAGGCCCCATAGGATGTGCCATACCCAGCTTCATTATAGTGTCTATCTCAGTAACACCGGCAACACCTTCCTGCAAAGAAAGGATCGCCTCGTTTATCAACGGCATTAATATACGGTTGGATATAAAGCCAGGATAATCATTAACAATACATGGCACCTTACCCAAGTATTGTGACAAGTGGAAAATAGTATTGGTTACTTCAGTTTCTGTGGCATAACCATTTATTATTTCTATAAGCTTCATTACCGGAACCTGATTCATGAAGTGCATGCCTATCACCTTGCCCGGACGTTTTGTATGCGAAGCGATCCGGGTGATGGAAATAGATGATGTATTGGTAGCCAGTATAGTATGTGCAGGGCATAGTTTATCGAGCTCCAGGAATATTTTCACTTTAAGATCAATGTTCTCTGTTGCTGCCTCAACCACGATGTCAGCATTCTTCACAGCTTCTACCATATCAGTATATGTAGTGATGCGTGCCAGTGCAGCCTGCTTAGCTTCTTCAGTTAGGGTACCTTTCAATACCTGGCGGTCCATATTTTTACCAATGGTTACCAGTGCTCTGTCCATTGCAGCCTGGTTAATATCCATCATGTGCACATTAAAGCCGCTTTGCGCAAAAACATGGGTAATCCCGTTACCCATAGTACCAGAACCTATTATGGTTACTGTCTTTAACTGTTGCAACATGTCCTTGGTATTTTGTGTTACCCCGGTACTTTCAATTTTTACCATACTATCCTGCAGTTGTGTCATTAAATAATTTTTTTAAAACGTGCCAAAGATAAGTTTTTACTTAATAATGCATTACGTTATCATAAAATCCAATACATATTAGCCTATTCATATTAGCCACATACATTCAATTATAGCATTTAAAATACACCGAAGGATAAAAAGATCTTCATTTCCAGCCATCAGAAACATTAAGTTTTTATAAGGCTTTTTTGCTATCGTTTGTATGGCGAATTGCCTACATTTGAGCGACTGGAATTATGAATATACAGCGCGCTACCCCGGTAAATGAATTACTGGCAAAATTGATCTTCCTGATAGTACCAACTATATTGGTCAGCTATTTTTTGCTATATAATGCCAATCAGTACTATACTATTTTACAAAACCAGGCCCTACAGCAAACCATTTATCTTGCTGCAGGTATGGGCATATCTGCCTTACTATACTCATTCCGGTTTCGTTTTCCGCTCACATTCGGGTTATTGCTTTTTGGCTTATATGTTGTTTACAAAGGGTTGGATAAGTATGCCATAGGTGAATTTGATACTTTTTTCATCTCGGTACAATTCCAGGTATTTGCGGTGCTATTTCTTGCAGGATGGCTCACCGGCTGGGGATTTACCAGGCTCCGGTATTTTTCTGTATTCATCTCAGCAGCTCTTTTAAGTTCCTGCATACTACTTATAGCCAAAGCCAACGTAACCACAGTATATACCCTTATGCGGGCATTCTCCCCTGCCTTGCTGTTTACCATTTACATCATTTTTACCGCAGAACAGATATATAGTTATAAAGACAAATCGCAACGGTTTTGGTGGTTTCTTACCCGCAGGCTGGTTGCATTTGCAATATTGGCTGCCCTTCTGCTGGGTGGTGTGTATTACATAATGCAAAAAGAAATAAAGGAAACTGTTGCAAATTACGGTGGTAGTGGCAAGCAGGGCAATGGCATGCTGCACCAGAATAAAGATGGTCGTTTTGACCTGAACGACGAAACCCAGTTACGGGGCAGCATGGGACGCACTAATGAATTATTGTTCTGCGCTCATATAGATCATTTCTTCCCGGGCACACAGGTTCCTAATCCATTATACCTTACTGCGTTTTACTATACTAAATTTGATACACTCACCGAAACGTTTGAGCGCGATCCCAACATACCATCCAACGACCTTTTCCTTCCCGATGTTTCTAAAATACCATTGTTTGTTACTAAAACTGACTCTACGGTTATAAAGAACAGCATGGCCGACAAACTACGGGAAGTTGTTGAAGTGCAGATATACAACGTAAAACTATCAAACAACACCTACCTGGCACCCAATGTAGGGTACTTTGTGCAGCCGGTTACTGTTGAAAAAGACTTCAGGGATGAGTTCACCAGCGCATTCAGGGCCAAAAGTTATGTATCGCTGCTCAACAGCGCCTACTTTGTATATAATGCAATTGATCCCAGCATTAAGAAATTCCAGGAACAGCGTTTTAATGTATTGCGGAACGTAACAGACTATAAAGGCATGGACGCAAAGTTCATGAAGTACTATACCTACATGCCATCTGATGTTAAGTTCAAGGAAATTGCTGATCTGTCGCATAAAGTGACCGATAAAGCGATAACCCCAGTTGACAAGGTAATAGCCATTCGCGACTACTTCCTTTCTAAAGACGAAAATGGTGACCCTCTTTATAAATATACTGATAATCCCGGAGTACCAGATATACCCAGTGCATCAAAGCTCAGGTACTTCCTGTTCGAGAATCATAAGGGCTACTGTGCTTACTATGCCGGCGCTACCCTGTTTATGTTGCGGGCATTGGGCATACCATCACGTATAGCAGTGGGTTTTCTTACTATGGACCGCAGCGACGCCAAGAACAAAGGCTGGTACTGGTACTACGCCAACCAGGCACATGCGTGGGTGCAGGTTTACTTCCCCGGTTATGGCTGGCTAGACTTTGACACCACTGTTGGTAACAGCGATGCCCAGGAAAGCCCCAAACCAGACGGTACACCACCCAGCCAGCCACCTAAAGCATGGCTGGCAGCCGATGGTATCATCCAGGAATTAGATACTGCCAGGAAAACAATGGTGCTGAAAGTGAAACATTTGGTATTCCAAGACAAGGAATATAACCTACCCGCGCCTATAGACGTGAATATGGATCTGAAAATAGCTGCAATAAGACGCGACAGCATTGATGTGCCGCTGGCTACTATTGAAAAGGGAGAAGAAGCCACGGCGGTGTCTTACGCCGAAGCTTTCAAAAAAATGGTTCCAGGCGATAACGAGAGTGGCACTTCATTAATAAAAAGGTTCCCTAACCCGGCCCCTATTGATGAGGTATACTTAAAAATTAAAGATGTAGCCAAACCACCTGAACAAAAAACAGTGGCACAAGCGGAAAAACCCGTTCCGTTATCTCGCATACTTTGGATAACAGGTGGCATATTTGGTGCACTTATACTGTTGATGTTATCATTGCCATATACAATATACTTGTATTTTAAAAGCAGATACAATAGCGCTAAGAATGATGGGGCAAAAGCATATTGGGGATACAGGACGGCAACTTACTACCTGCACCAGGCAGGTATATACAGAGGGTTAGCAACCCCTATGCAATATGCAAGGCAAGTTATCGATCCACGATTTGGCACCTCATTATCTGTATTCATGAACGCATACTTAAAGAATAAGTATGCAAAACAGGAGTTAACTTCACAGGAAAAAGAAACGGTACACCATTTCCTTTCCCCGTTCCTGAAAACGGTGCGTGCACAAATAAAGCCCGGCAAGCGTTTTGCTGGTTTTATAAACCCCATACGTACTGTTAGCTTTTTTGTAATGCCCGAAGAAGAAAAAGAAATGTAAGTTTGGGGGTATTTTTACGCGTACACTCGCAGTTGACAGCACTATTAAAAAACTGATCTAAAACCACATAAAGTTGACTAAAACACAAAAACAAAGCCCTGCAACAGGTCGCGCCAAAAGGTCGGTGCGTGTATTGTGGGCTGCGTTTTTTATTGGAATAGCATCCCTTGCGTTGCTCGTTATCATGCTTAATTCGGGCTGGCTGGGTTATATGCCTTCTATGTACGAACTGGAAAACCCAAGCAGTGCCTTATCATCTGATGTATATGCTGCCGATGGTACGCTCATTGGCCGATATTATGTACAAGACAGATCGAACAGCAAGTACACAGAGATATCTCCAAATGTGTTCAATGCACTGCTGGCTACTGAAGATGCACGTTTTTTCGAGCACTCTGGTATAGACCCCATAGGCACCGTTGCCATACCCTTTTATATATTGACAGGCAAAAAGCGTGGATCATCCACCATCACCCAGCAATTGGCAAAAAACCTTTTTCATCGCAAAAATGAAAATGTCTTCACACTACCATTCATCAAACTGAAAGAATGGATAATGGCTGTGAAACTGGAACGCAATCTTACCAAAAGTGAGATCATTACGCTATACCTGAACACTGTACCTTATAGCGATAACGTATATGGCATCAAGAATGCATCGATGACGTTTTACAATAAAACGCCTGATAAACTAACCATTGAGGAAGCTGCTGTTTTGATAGGTATGCTGAAAGGAAATACACTTTACAATCCGCGTCGTCACCTGGCAAAAGCTACCGAAAGGCGCAATGTTGTACTGGACCAGATGGCCAAGTACAATTATATAAGCAACAGGCAGGATGAGGAGCTAAGCAAACAACCCATAAAACTTGATTACCATAAACAAGACTATCACGAAGGCATAGCACCTTATTTCAGACAGGTAGTGGAAGCGCAGGTGAAGCTGCTGTGTAAAGACCTGAAGAAACCGGATGGCACCCCTTACGACCTTTATAAAGACGGGCTGAAAATATATACTACGCTTGACATAAAGATGCAACACTATGCCGAAGAGGCCGTGCAGGAACACCTGAGCGATGTACAGAAACTGTTTATTGCCCAATCAGCCTATAAAGACGGTAGTATCTGGAATGCCCCTGAAGTAAAGACCATCCTGAAAGCATCCATTACGGGTTGCGACAGGTACCAAATGCTGAAGGATGACGATATGACCGATGAACAGGCACTCAGGGAAATGGCTAAGCCAATAAAAATGCGTGTGTTTGCCTGGAACGATGTGCATTACAAGGATACTGTAATGAGCCCTATCGACTCTATAAAGTACATGAAGGTTTTTTTACAAGCAGGCTTTATGGCCATGGATCCATTCACAGGTGAAGTAAAAGCCTGGGTGGGCGGTATAGACCATACTTTTTTCCAGTACGATCACGTAAATATAAATACCAAGCGCCAGGTGGGTTCAACAATAAAACCACTGTTGTATTGTTTAGCTGTTGACAATGGATTTTCACCTTGCGGTACAGTATCAACAGCCCCCCAGTCGTTCCCGGGATACATGAACCATCCATATGATGCCGGTGGCTCAGAACATGGCGATGTAACTATGAAGTATGCACTGGCATTATCTTTAAACAACGCTGCTCTTTATATACTAAAACAAGTAGGTATCCCGGCATTTGTTGACTTTGTACACAAATGTGGTATTGCTAACATAGATAAGTATCCGGCGTCAGCCCTCGGTGTTTCAGACATATCGCTCTATGAAATGCTGGGCGCTTACAGTATGTTCCCAAGCGGCGGTATCAACACCCAGCCTTACTATATCACTAAGATCGAAGATAAGAACGGCACCCTGCTCAAAAACTTTACTCCTATACAAAAAGAGATCATCAATGCAGGCACAGCCTACAGGATGGTAAACCTAATGCGCGGAGTAGTTGACTTTGGTACCGGTAAACGTATGCGTTACCGCTACGGTATAAAAAGCGATATAGCCGGCAAAACAGGTACTACAAATAACCAGGCCGATGCATGGTTTATTGGCTATACACCACAACTTATAGCAGGTACCTGGGTGGGTTGCGATGACCGGGTATTCCGTTTTAAGAGTGAGGCTTTAGGGCAAGGTTCTGCCGCGGCATTGCCAGTGTGGGCTTACTTTATAAAGCGTGTTTATGCAGACAGATCGCTAGGCATAAGCCCGGACGCTACGTTTAAGGTGCCAGATGGTTATAATGACTGCGATGTTACCGACCCTACGAGCGGTGCACGCAGCAGCACTTACTACAGTAATGGCCTGGTACCGAATAGTAAAGACACCAGCGACCCGATAGAAACTGCCCCACCGGGTAATGAATAAATATACTCCCTGCGTAAACGTTAAACAGATTAGATGATAGTTAAGGGAAAAATAATTAATGACCCTGTTTATGGTTTCCTGCGTTTTCCTGAGCCCGAATTATTGCAACTTATAGAGCATCCCTGGTTTCAGAGGCTGCGTAATATAAAGCAAATGGGTATGGCAGCATTGGTTTATCCCGGCGCTGTGCATACACGTTTCCATCACTCATTGGGAGCCTGCCACCTTATGGGCAAAGCGCTCGATGAATTAAAGACAAAAGGTGTACACATATCTAATGAAGAATGCCTTGCTGCCCGTATTGCTGCCTTACTGCACGATATTGGACATGGTCCATTCTCGCACGCCCTGGAGCACACACTGGTAGGTGGTATATCGCACGAAGCTTTATCGCACCTCATCATGATGAGGTTAAACGCTGAAATGAACGGGATGCTTGAAAAAGCAATACAGGTCTTTGATCATTCCTACCATTTAAAGTACCTGCATCAATTAGTATCCAGCCAGTTGGATGTAGACAGGATGGATTACCTGAACCGCGATAGTTTCTACACCGGCGTATCTGAAGGAGTTATTGGGTATGATCGTATTTTGCAGATGCTCACGGTTGTAAACGGGGAATTGATGGTAGAAGAAAAAGGAATTCATTCCATAGAAAAATTCATTATAGCACGCAGGCTGATGTACCAGCAAGTGTACCTGCACAAAACAGTATTAGGCGCGGAACAATTATTGATAAAAATACTGGAGCGTGCAAAATACCTGGTTGCCGAAGGGGCTATTTTATTTGCCACCCCAGCACTTGGCTATTTCTTATATAAAGATCTGACTATAGAAGATTTCAGGAACGAACCTGAACATCTGAAAAGGTTTTGCGAATTAGATGATTCAGATGTTTTTGCAGCTATCAAGACCTGGCAGGAGCATGAAGATTTTGTGTTATCTAATCTATGTAAGATGATGGTATTGCGGAAATTGTATAAGGTTATATTAGATTCCAAACCTTTAACAGATATTTTTAATCGCAAAAAAGAAGAAATCTCATCCAAATTACACATAAATAATAACAACATAAGTTATTTCATTTTTACGGGTGAAACCTCTAACAATACCTACAACACTACTGATGAGCGAATACAGATCGCTTTAAAAAATGGTACAGTTAAAGATATTTCAGAAATTGATTATTCATTAGTCACACAAACACTTGCGAGGCCCGTACATAAGAACTACATTTGCTACGCCCAAATTTGAAAATTTGGAATAATTATTGATTAAAAGTATTTGTTTTGTACTTCATCAAACAAAGTTTGTAATTTCATTCGATCCATGCAGTTTACCGCTTTACAAATAGCAACATTAATAAAAGGAAAAATTGAGGGCAATCCTGACGTTAAGGTAAGCCATGTAGCCAAAATTGAAGAAGCCAAAGAACACTCTCTTAGTTTTATAGCCAACCCTAAGTACGAAGAATTTCTTTACACCTCGAATGCATCGGTCATCATCATAAATGATTCCTTCGAGCTTGTAAAACCTGTAACTGCTACCCTGATAAGAGTAAATGATGCCTATAGCGGATTTGCACTATTGCTGGAAAAGTACAATGAAATGATATCGCGGACAGGAAAAAATGGTATTGAACAACCATGTTTCGTGTCTAAAACTGCTTCTATAGGTAAGAATGTATATATAGGGGCTTTTGCTTACATTGGCGACAATGTAATGATAGGCGATGGGGTAAAAGTGTATCCCGGTTGTTATATTGGCGATAACGTAGTGATCAATGAAAATTCAAAGTTATATGCCGGCGTAAAAATATATGATGGTTGCTCATTGGGCAGTCGCGTTATTATACATTCCGGCACAGTAATAGGTGGCGATGGCTTTGGTTTTGCACCACAGAACGATGGTGTATATAAAAAAGTACCACAGATAGGCAATGTGATCATTGAAGACGATGTGGAAATAGGCGCTAATACAACTGTTGACAGGGCTACAATGGGTTCTACCTACATTCGTAAAGGTGTGAAGCTGGATAACCTGATACAGATAGCCCACAATGTAGAGATAGGTGAAAATACCGTTATTGCTGCACAATCGGGCGTATCGGGCAGTACAAAAGTAGGTAAGAACTGTATGATAGGTGGACAGGTAGGCATTGTAGGGCACATAAACATTGCAGACGGCACCCGTATAGGCGCCAAAAGCGGTATATCAAAGTCTGTTACTATACCCTACGCTGCTATCAATGGCAGCCCTGCGTTTGAATATAAAAGTTCACTGAAAAGTCAGGCAATTTTTAGAAATTTGCCCGAATTGCATCAGCGGCTTTTAAAAATGGAAGAAATGGTACAGGAGCTGACCGCTTTATTAAATAATCAAAACCTGGAAGTAAAGAAGTGAACGTTGATATAACATCTAAAGCAGAGACAAGAAAAAAACATACAGACCACGTGTCACAATATACATCTCCCCAAAACCAGCAAACGATAAAGGGTCCTGTTACTCTGCATGGTGTGGGGTTACATACAGGCCAGCAAGTAAATATGACGTTGAAACCGGCCATACCAGGGTATGGCATCCGCTTTCAGCGTATAGACCTGCCGGAAAAACCAATAGTAAAGGCTGATGTTGATTTTGTAGTAGATACATCAAGAGGTACAACCATTGAATATAATGGTGCGCGCGTAAGCACTATTGAGCATACACTTGCCGCATTGGTGGGTATGGATATAGATAATGTGCTCATAGAACTGGATGGCCCTGAAGTACCTATACTGGATGGTAGTGCACGTGAAATAATTGAAGCCATAGAGAGCGTAGGCGTACAGGAACTGGAAGCAAAACGTATAGTTTATGCAATAGACAGCAATATACATTACTACGACCCTACAAAGAACGTAGATATGCTGGCTGTACCTTCTACCGATTACCAGATCACAACTCTTATAGACTTTAATTCACCTGTTTTAGGTACGCAACATGCTACCCTGAAGCATATGTCTGAGTTTAAGGAAGAAATTGGCCCATGCCGTACATTTTGCTTTCTGCATGAGCTGGAATACTTGCTGGACAACAACCTGATAAAAGGTGGTGACCTAAGCAATGCTATAGTGGTAGTTGACAAGGTGGTAGGACAGGATGAACTAAACAGGCTTGCCAAGGTCTTCAACAAGAAAAAAATAGAGGTAAAACAGGAAGGCATCCTGAACAATATACAGCTTCATTTCACCAATGAGCCTGCACGCCACAAGCTGCTTGATGTAGTAGGTGATTTGGCACTCGTGGGCTACAATATAAAAGCACACATTATTGCCAGCCGTCCCGGTCACGCATCAAATGTTGAGTTTGCCAGGAAAATAAAGCAGTACATCAAAAAGAACAAGCACCTGTCTGATGTACCGCATTACGATCCGGGACAACAGGCTATCTACGATATTGCACAGATAGAACGCGCATTACCGCACAAATTCCCGTTCCTGTTTGTTGACAAGATCATAGAACTGAGCGATAACCATGTTGTAGGTATTAAGAATGTTACGTTTAACGAACATTTTTTTCAGGGCCATTTTCCAGGCAACCCTGTAATGCCGGGCGTGTTGCAGATAGAAGCGCTGGCCCAGACCGGCGGTATACTCGCGCTAAACAACTATGATGACCCTGAAAACTATGATACCTACTTTATAAAGATAGATAAGGTAAGGTTTAAGCACAGGGTACTGCCTGGCGATACACTAATATTGAAACTTGAATTACTGAACCCGATAAGACGTGGGATATGTGAAATGAGGGGAACTGCTTATGTGGGTAATAAACTGGCTACTGAAGCTGAATTGGTAGCACAAATCGTTCGAAAAGATAAGAAATGATCCATCCGCTTACATACGTTCATCCGGACGCTAAAATAGCGCCCAATGTAAATATAGACCCCTTTACCACCATTCATAAGAATGTGGAGATAGGAGAAGGTACCTGGATAGGTTCCAATGTTACCATAATGGAAGGTGCCCGCATTGGCAAGAACTGCCGCATATTCCCAAGCTCAGTTATCTCTGCTATACCGCAGGATCTTAAGTATAAGGGCGAAGATACGCTTACCATTATAGGTGATAATACGACCATCCGTGAATGTGTTACCATTAATAGAGGCACCTCTGATAAGAATAAGACCAAAATAGGCAACAACTGTCTTATTATGGCTTATACCCATATAGCTCACGATTGCGAGATCGGCAACTATTGTATATTCTCAAACAACACTACCCTTGCCGGGCATATCATAGTAGGCGACCATGTAGTGCTTGCCGGACTTACTGCGGTACAACAGTTCGTACGCATAGGGTCGCATGCATTTGTCACCGGTGGCTCCCTGGTTCGTAAAGACGTACCGCCTTATGTAAAAGCTGCCCGAGAGCCGCTTTCTTATGTAGGAGTAAACTCTGTAGGTCTTAAACGCAGGGGCTATAGCATTGATAAGATCAATCATATACTGGACATATATCGTATCTTGTTTGTTCGTGGCTTCAATGTTTCAAAGGCACTCAGCATCATTGAGACAGATATTCCGGTTTCAGACGAACGCGATGAGATCATCAGTTTTGTACGGGAAACCGGACGGGGCATCATGAAAGGCTACATACGCCGCCACAATGAAGATATCCCTTGATCATATAAGTAAACGATTCCAGCAGCACTGGATATTTAAAGAAGTTACTTATACCTTTTCTGCACCCGGCGCATATGCCCTTTTGGGGCCTAACGGCAGCGGTAAGTCAACTCTATTGCGTATCATAGCTGGTATGCAAAGCCCTTCTCTGGGAAAGGTAAACTATACGGTCAACGATAAACAGGTTGGCTTAGACGCTGTATTTCCGCATATCAGCTTTTCAGCTCCGGGTATGGAGTTGGTTGAGGAATTAACTTTAAAAGAATTTTTTGAGTTTCATTTTTCATTCAAAAAACCTTTGCAAGGATTTGATATTGAATCAATTATAAAAACATCAAACCTGCAGGCCGCAGCAAATAAACCCATTGCTGATTACTCAAGTGGTATGAAGCAAAGGGTGAAATTGATACAAGCAATCTTCAGCGATACCCCCATATTACTCCTTGATGAACCTTGTAGCAACCTGGATCAGCAAGGCATAGAGCAGTACCGTGAGTGGATGGAAAAATATACCTCAGGCCGTCTCGTTATCATAGCTTCTAACGATGTACGAGAATATTTTTTCTGCAGGGAAACTTTAGTTGTAGAAGACTATCGTAAATAACTTACACTTAAGAATTAAAGATGGCACCTGCATTATGGGTTGTAACATCAGCAACTTCTTCTAAGCTTATTTCCTTCAATTCTGCAACTTTTGCAGCTATAATGGGTATATAACTACTTTCATTACGTTTGCCACGGTACGGCACCGGAGAAAGATAAGGTGCATCAGTTTCAAGCACCAGGTGTTCTAGTGGAATTGCTTTTATCACATCGGGCAACGTGCTTTTCTTGTAGGTCACTACCCCGCCGATACCCAGGTATAAACCAAGATTAACGATACGCTGCGCCTCTTCGACCGTGCCACTAAAACAGTGGAAAATACCTCTCAGATTGCCCTTTTGTTTTGCCGCTACTATATCTATGCAATCAGGAGTTGATTCCCTACTGTGTATCACTATTGGTAGCCCATATTGTAATGCCCAATCTATCTGCAGATTAAATGCTTCTATTTGTTGAGGTTTAAAAGTAAGGTCCCAGTGATAATCAAGCCCTATCTCCCCTATAGCATAATACTTTCTTTCTGCAAGGTATCTTTCTGCTATTGCTAACTCTTCTTTGTAGTTCTCTTTTATGTAACATGGGTGTACTCCCATCATAGGGAAACAATTTTGAGGCCAGGCATCTGCTATTTGCAACATACCGGGTACCGTGGTACTATCGCAATTTGGCATGTACATTTTGTTCACCCCCTCTGCTATTGCCCGGGGTATAGCATCATCGTTGGCAAACTGTTCATCATATAAATGAGTATGGGTATCTATATACATATTTTAGTATTTGGGTAGAGCGGCCATGCGCCAGTTTTTTTGCCGGCAATGTTCCAGCACAAGTGGTAACGCGTAGCTCATCCGTGGCCATGCTTTTTCACTATCGTGAAAAACAACAATCGAGCCCGGTTCTATATTATTCACTACATTCTTAAGGCACTGTTCGGGCGTTATATTCCGGTCAAAGTCACAGCTCAACACATCCCACATGTAAATACGCCAGGGCTTTGCTTGTTGCCATAGATGCTTAGCTTGTGCTCTTTTTATACGCCCATACGGCGGTCGAAAGATGCGACTTTCAATACTTTCAGCTGCTACATTTATATTGTCAAAATAAACATCATCAGCTGTCTTCCATCCGTTCAGATGGTTTTGGGTATGGTTGCCAACCGTATGTCCATCCTCTGTTATCTGTACAAACACATGGGGGTGAGCCTGCACATTTTTACCTATACAAAAGAAGGTGGCTTTGGCATCGAATGCCTTAAGCTGTTGCAATACAAAAGGTGTGGCTGTAGGATGCGGCCCATCATCGAAAGTAAAATAAACTGTAGGCTCCTGCTCTACGGGAATACTCCATATAAGTTGCGACGGTAGCAAAGCCTTTAACAGGAAGGGAGTTTTAGCAATGGTAGCCATATGCAAACCAACAAAAAAATGACTACTTCTGCTAAATTTTATTTACCAGTGTCTCCTGCAGCCAGCCAGCTCTTCCATCGGGCAGGCGCACCTGCGCCCATCCGGCTTTTTGGTCAAGTATAGTAACAGTAGTACCTTCCGGTATAAGGTTCTGCGCCTTGCCTGTGTGCTGATCATTCATAAGCGGGGCATCATTTTGCATAACTACGGCCATGTTACTATTCATCTGGTTAGTGGCAGATAAGTATGCAAGAGTAAGAAAGCACAGTAACAACACAACAAGTACACCGGTAAGTTGCGGGCTAATAACACGCGTACCTTTTTTAAACTGCTTCAGCAAATTCAAAGAAATAATAACCAGGAAAACCAGCAGTGCTACTATGGCCCACATAGTACTGTTACGGCCAAGCGTAAGGCGATGCCACCACTTCACAAAAAAGATATCGGAGGTTGAGGGTATGCGATTGCTGATACGGCTTTCTGTAAGCGCCAGGTTATCTGCTGCATCTTTATATCCCGGATCTAGGTACAATGCTTTTTGATAGTTGAATACTGCCAGCCCTACCCTGTTCAGCCTGTACCATGTATTGCCCAGGTTGTAAAACAATGCGGCATTTTGTGGTTGCGATGCTGTGAGCTGTGTATAGTAAACAACTGCGCTGTCGTATTGTTTTTGTTTATAAAAATCATTGGCCTTCTGCCAGCCATCTATACTGGTAGTGGCTGCAACATTCCCTGCTGCAAACAATAAACATATAATTATGAAATTTCTCAATGCGCACATACCTTAAAATTTTTCTTCCAGTTTACTGATCAGATCTACGGCTTCGGCATATGTATGTTCCATAGCTTTAGAACCGCCTACTTGTGCATACAGGTTCGTTTCACATTCAGATATCACGTTATCAACCTGTTGCTGTAGTACAGTTGGCACCTTATGACGTGTCATCCCTTCGCGTGCACTATCTCTGGATAGACTGGAAAGCGGGATATTCAATTTATCGCTCAGGTATAGCCAAATAGCTTTAGACACCTCTTCATAAAAAGGTTTCTGACTGTTTTGCTTCAACAAGGTTTGTGCTGTTACTAATCTCCTTAAGGCAACCTTGTTAGCACGTTTATTGCGCAGCAGTACAGTGTCTTTAGATAGCTCTTCGTCGCGTTTACGCCATACAGCAATGCCTATGAATGCAAACAGTGGCAGCGCAAACATAGACCAGTAAAGTGGCGTATATAACAATGGCTTGCCTATTGACGAAGTATTGCCAGTTATTGGCTGTGTAGCAATATCATGTATGTCTTTAAGCGCTGCCAGGCTGTTGGTAGTAGTTGTTGTTACGCTGGGGTTGTAATGCTTGCCAGGGGTTACATGCAGCTTCACTGGTGTGGTGCTCAACAATACATATTTACCGGTAGCAGGATTATAATAAGAAAATGGTATTGCAGGGATATCGTAATCGCCGGGGGTATGCGCAGAGATTGCGTAAGTAATGATCTTGGATCCGCTTATGGTAGTACTGCGACCGGTAATAGTGTCAATAACAGTCGGGTCATAACTGTCTAGCCCATTAGGCAGGTTCAGTTTAGGCGCTCCTATCAGCTTTAAATTACCACTACCCGATATAGTAAGCGTATAGTTAATTGCATCATCGGTAGTAATATCTGTTTTTGATACTTTGCTGGCCACTGTAAAATTACCTACCGCGCCACTATAGTCATCAGGCTTGCCGCTTGCAGGGAGCGGGGTCACAGTTATTTTTACAGGTGTACTTTTCAGGTGCACCTTTACGTCTTTGTAAGAAACTGCATTGAAAAAACCCTGGTTAAAGAAAGGGTCATTCATCATCATGCTAAACGCAGGGTCGCGCGCCAGCATGTCTGCAAACGGATCGCGTTGGCGGGTTTGTTGCATAATACGGGCTACACCTTCTGCTTCTGCAGGATCAAGCTCTAATGTGCCGTCCTGCTGCGGAAACAGGGCTGACTTTTTAAGAAGGAACACCTGGTACTTCTTTCCATCAACCACTTCCTCAACCGGCTTTGGTATCTTAGGTATTTCAAAATCCTGTGTCCAGAAACCATTGAGTGAAGGCAGCTTAGATATACCCACCTGCATAGGCAAACGTGCATAGAGTTTGTAGCTGGCTGTTATCTGCTCACCTACGTGCACCTTACTCTTATCAACCGATACCTTTATAAATATCTCATTCTTAATATCCTTTTCTGCGGCAGTTGGCGCTGCATTTGCCTGTTGCTGGGCTTGCTGTTGAGCTTGTTGCTGCTGGGCATGGCCACGCATTTGCTGCTGCATCTGGTTATACCGCTGTATCTGCCGCTGAAAATTTGCCTGGAACGGATCATAATTCGGATCGTCCAGCGGATTTGCCTGGCGGGGCTGTGCTGAGGCTAAACTGCCCGGTACAACCTCAAGCTGCAACTTATTTGACGCGAGCTTGTGACCAGCATCATCAACAGCAAAGGCAGCCGGGATGATAAGAGTTCCGGTATGTTTGGGATGCAGCACATATGTAAAGGTCATGTTGATGTTCTGCACCATATTGTTGTTCACAATGCTGATGTTTGAACTGCTCTGCTGGTATGGCCCACCTGCTATATCAAACTCCTTAAGATCGGGCGGGGTAAATGCTTTAAGATTGGCATTGGTAACGGTATAGGTAACCTGTACCTGGTCTTTCTGACCCATTTTGTTTGCACTGGCAGCAGCAGTAAAAACTACATTCTGCGCCCAGGCATTGCATGCCAGCAACATAAGGATAAGCGTCCCTGAAATGTGGTTTATCTGTTTCATTATCACGTAGGTACGCAAAAATAAAACCGAAACCGTATTTTGAACCTATGAAGGGGGTTAAAGCTACGTTAAAAAGTTTTTCTATAAGTCACCTTTAATAGGTCGCAACACAATATGTTCCACATTAGCGGTAGCTGACAGCGTGTATGCAGCCCACAACATATCAGCTACGTCTGCACATTCCATCATGCGTTCCGCCGGTACACCACTACCCTCCCACGACCTGCTATAAGTAGCTCCGGGGCTGATGGCGGTTACTTTTATATTATCGGTCATCAGCTCTTCGCGCAGGTTATCAGAAAAGCCAAGCAAGGCATATTTAGAAATACCATAAGAGCCTCCCTGTGCATATGCTTTAAGACTTGCCACAGAACACATGTTGAATATATGACCGCTCCGTTGCTGCTTCAACAACGGGAGTATCTTCCTGGTAAGATGGTAGGCGCTGAACAGGTTAACAGAGATTATGGTTTCGAGGCGACCATCGGGTTCATCTGCTATATTGCCAGGATAGAAAATACCGGCATTGTTTACCAAAACGTCAATAACAGGAAACTGTTTCAGCACTTCATCAGCAAAAACTGCTACATCTGCTTTGTTGCTGAGATCGGCTTGCAGACACAAGATAGTTGCAGCCGGGTATTGTTGCTGCCAGGTACTTTGCAAGGCGGCTAACTCATCAACATTGCGGGCACATATAGCTATTGAAAAACCCTGCGAAAGCAATTTTTCGGCTATAGCTTTGCCTATACCATGGGTAGCCCCCGTTATTATAGCATTGGGCATAGAAATACTTGTTTTTAAAAGACCAGCCAAATTACATTCATTTGCACTAATAATGGAGAATAAAGTAGTACTCAACTGGAGCAGCGGTAAAGATGCCGCAATGGCTTATCATTTACTCACCCAACAAGGAGTGGCAGTGAGCCAACTGCTCACCACTTTAAGCGCAGATTACAACCGGGTATTTATGCATGGTGTACGCGAAGAGCTGCTGGATATGCAGGCCCACCGTATGGGACTGCCACTTGTAAAAGTAAAACTACCCGCCTCACCCAACGATGAGCTATATAAAAATGCAATGCTCAATGTGCTGACCACATTTAAAGAAAGCGGTATAACCACTGCTGCTTATGGCGACATATTCCTGGAAGACTTACGCACATACCGCGAGCAGCAATTGGCAATAGCAGAGTTCAAAGCGCTATTCCCCTTGTGGAAAAAAGATACCCGACAATTAGTAGCCGATGTAGAAGATGCAGGAATAGAGGCCATAATAGTTTGCCTGAATGATAAGTACCTGGATAAAAGCTTCCTTGGCCGGAAAATAGACCGGCAACTATTGGCTGACCTCCCAGCAAACGTTGATGCCTGTGGCGAAAATGGTGAGTTCCACACGTTTGTGTATAATGCTCCGTTCTTTTCAGCACCCATTAATATAACCCAGGGAGAGGCCGTACACAAAAAGTATGATAGCGGGGATGGAAAGGTGTGGGATAGTGGATTTTGGTTTTTGGATGTGATGACAGCAGAATATTCAAATTAAAACTTTAACGGTTTCATGCTCGTATGTCTGACTCTTAACACACGCACTATGTTATTAGAAAACCTATAAGATATCCGATAACGATGCCTTTCAAACGCCCTATAGCTGCCATCATTGTCTAATTTGTATTTATCAGAGGGATAAATTTCGGGATTATCTATTGACTGGTAAACAGCTAAAACTATATCTTCTACAACTCGAACCGCATTTTTAGGAGACTCCTGTTCAATATGCTCAAAAATTTGCTTTATTTGTTTCTGTGCATTCACAGTCCAAACAATATTATACTGCTGCCTCACCATTTTTTTATTTGCTTTACAAATTCTTCATGTGTCAGGTAGTCACCTTTCCCATATTGAATTTCAGCTTCATGCAATTCTTTATTGTACTGATCAATACTAACAGCTTCAGATTGCGCTGTCCTGCTTTTTAAAAAAGTCTTGATCATTTGTATTACTGATTTTTTTTCAGCGTCATTTAATTGAGTAAAATAATTAAACATTTCGCTATCCAATATCTTTGCCATATTCAATAATTTATACAAAAATACTTCTAAAGTTTTTTACAGAAAAAATACGGATAATTTTTCCCGATCATTTAATTGTACTCAAAGCTATCATTCAATAACTTTGCACGCCCGTGCGTGAAAGAGCAGGTGGTAATTAGTAACGGCTTTATAATTCAAATTTAAAACAAAGCATACATATGAACTATCGTATTGAAAAAGACACCATGGGTGAGGTGAATGTACCTGAGAATGCCTACTACGGTGCGCAAACACAACGCAGTGTAGACAACTTCAAGATCGCGCAGGACATCAACAGGATGCCTAAAGAGATCATTGCTGCGTTTGCCTACCTTAAAAAAGCTGCGGCTCTTACCAATGCAGAATTGGGCGTACTACCTCAAGAAAAGTGTGACCTGATTGGTAAAGTGTGTGATGAAATACTGGAAGGTAAATTGAACGATGAATTCCCGCTGGTGGTATGGCAAACAGGTTCTGGCACCCAGAGCAATATGAATGTGAACGAGGTGATCGCCTACCGCGGTCATGTGCTGAACGGTGGTAAACTTACCGATAAAGAAAAAGCCCTTGCTCCTAACGATGATGTGAATAAGTCTCAGTCATCTAACGATACCTTCCCTACAGCAATGCACATTGCTGCATACAAAATACTGAACGATGTAACTATACCGGGCATCAAAAAACTGCGTGATACGCTGGCACAGAAATCGAAAGAATTCATGCATGTAGTGAAGATAGGTCGCACCCATTTCATGGATGCTACCCCACTCACTCTGGGCCAGGAACTAAGTGGTTATGTATCTCAGTTAGATCACGGATTGCGTGCTATCAACAATACACTTGCTCACTTGAGCGAACTGGCATTGGGTGGTACTGCCGTAGGTACAGGCCTTAATACACCTAAGGGTTACGCTGAGAATGTAGCTGGTAAAATAGCTGAACTAACAGGATTACCATTCATAACGGCAGAGAACAAATTTGAAAGCCTGGCTGCTCACGATGCTATTGTAGAAGCACATGGTGCCCTTAAAACAGTGGCCGTTAGCCTGATGAAAATAGCTAATGATGTACGTATGCTCAGTTCCGGCCCACGCAGCGGTATTGGCGAGTTGCATATACCTGACAACGAACCAGGATCGAGCATTATGCCGGGCAAAGTAAACCCTACCCAGTGTGAAGCATTGACCATGATAGCAGCACAGGTGATGGGTAATGATGTGGCAATAAGCATTGGCGGAGCAACAGGTCATTTTGAGCTGAACGTGTTCAAGCCGGTGATGATCTACAACTTCCTGCACAGCGCAAGGTTGATAGGCGATGGTTGTGTATCATTCAATGACAAGTGTGCTATAGGTCTGGAGCCAATTGAGAAGAACATTGCAGAGCACGTGAGTAACTCATTAATGCTGGTTACTGCACTGAATACTAAAATAGGCTACTACAAGTCTGCTGAAATTGCACAAACTGCACACAAACAAGGCAAAACGCTGAAGCAAACAGCTATAGACCTTGGCTATGTAACAGCAGAACAATTTGACGAATGGGTGATAGCTAAGGATATGGTAGGAGATTTACCTGCGTAAAATTAATTTTGGCGAAACGAATATTATAGCTTTACCTTTGTTGTAACAAACAGAACAATGATCCAAAATCTGCATATACATCATCATCATCTTACCCAATGGGTGAGCCGGGATGGTATTATGTAGTTTCTAATAAACTATTTTTCATCAAGGGCTTACCAACGCGGTAAGCCCTTTTTTTATTTTATCAACTTATGACTTTAAAGATCGCAATACAAAAATCAGGACGGCTGTACGACGACAGCGTAAAAATGCTGAAGGAGTGTGGTATAGACATACCCACGGGCATCAACAAGTTGCGTTGCGATGCCTATAACTTTCCGTTGGAGATACTTTTCCTTAGGGATGACGATATACCCCAGTATGTAGAAGATGGTATAGCCGACATTGGCATTGTGGGCGAAAATGTGGTGTTTGAAAAGAACCGCAATGTGGATGTTATAGAGCAACTGGACTTTGCCAAATGCAGGCTGAGTATTGCAGTGCCACGCAACGACACCTACGAAAGCATTAGCTGCCTGCACAATAAGAAGATAGCAACCAGCTACCCTACCCTGCTGCGCGAATTTCTCGACCGTAATAATGTGGATGCTGAAATACACGAGATCAGTGGGTCGGTAGAGATTGCCCCATCCATAGGGCTGGCTGATGCTATCTGTGACCTGGTAAGCTCTGGCAGTACCCTGCTTATGAATGGCCTGAAGGAAACGGAGATCATATTCCGTTCGGAAGCTGTGTTGATAGGTACCCAAAATACTACAAGCGATAAACAAGCGATCCTGACCAAACTGCTATTCCGCATACGTGCCGTGAAGAAATCAAAACGCTACAAGTACATTTTATTGAATGCACCTAATGATAAGATAGATACCATCTGCAACCTGATACCCGGCATGAAAAGCCCGACTATACTACCATTAGCTAAAGAAGGCTGGTGCTCGCTGCACTCTGTAGTTGCTGAAGATGATTTCTGGAACATTATTGAAAACCTGAGCGCAGCAGGTGCCGAGGGCATTCTGGTATCTGCAATTGAAAAAATGATATTGTAATGAACATCATAAAATATCCTGAAAGAAAAGACTGGCAACAGATATTGAAGCGCCCCTATGCAGACAACAAGGAGGTGCAGGGTTTAGTGCAGCGTATATTAGACGATGTAAAAGCCACAGGCGATAGCGCATTGAATAAATACACCAAGCTGTATGATGGACTAGAGCTGGCTAACTTACAGGTGAATGACGAGGATTGGAATGCTGCCGATAACATAGATGCTGAATTGAAGGTAGCCATACAGCAGGCTATAAAAAACATAACTATTTTTCACAGTGCACAGGTTGAGGAAAGGAAAGTTATAGAAACATTCCCGGGCATCACTTGCTGGCGCAAAAGTGTGGGTATAGAAAGGGTTGGCTTATATATACCGGGCGGTTCTGCACCATTGTTTTCTACATTGCTAATGCTGGCCATACCCGCGACACTTGCTGGTTGCAAAGAAATAGTAGTGTGTACCCCACCCGACAAACAAGGGAACATACACCCGGCAATATTATATGCTGCGGCACAATTGGGCATTACCGGCATCTATAAAGCAGGCGGTGCACAAGCTATAGCTGCCATGGCATATGGCACCAACACTATACCCAATGTGTATAAGATTTTTGGACCTGGCAACCAATACATTACAGCGGCTAAAATGCTCTTATGTAGTCAAGGTTTCGCAATAGATATGCCGGCCGGCCCATCTGAAGTTGCAGTGCTGGCTGATGACAGTTGCATACCGGAATATGTGGCTGCCGATCTGCTGTCGCAGGCTGAGCATGGCCCTGACTCTCAGGTGATCCTGGTAAGTGACAATGAAAATGTACTCACACAGGTACTCACTTGCCTGGATACACAACTGGCAGCTTTAGGCCGTAAGAATATAGCCACTGCGGCACTCGAAAACAGCCGTATGATACTGGTAAATGATCTTGCAGAAGGAATAGAATTGCTAAATGAATACGCTCCTGAACACCTCATCATTGCCTGTAAAGATGCAGAGACAATTGGTGAGCAGGTGGTAAATGCAGGCTCTGTGTTCCTGGGCAATTATGCTGCGGAGGCTGGTGGCGATTATGCCACAGGCACCAACCACACATTGCCCACCAATGGCTTCGCCAAAGCATACAGTGGCGTTTCGGTAGATAGCTTTGTAAAGAAAATAACATTCCAAAAGGTGACGAAAGAAGGCCTGGAAGGAATAGCCAACACCATTGTAACCATGGCTAAAGCCGAAGGACTGGATGCACATGCTAATGCAATAACAGTAAGACTTAAATAACAATGGAACAATTCGATCTTCAAAAAATCATAAGGGAAAACATACTTAAGTTAGTTCCCTACTCTTCTGCCCGGTCTGAATTTAAGGCAGATGCGCAGGTGTTCCTGGATGCGAACGAGAACAGCATGGCATCTGCATGGAACGAATACAGCCGCTACCCCGATCCGTTGCAAATGAAGCTAAAGGAACGGATCAGTGAGTTAAAAGGTATTGACACCAAAAATATCTTTCTGGGTAATGGCAGCGATGAACCTATAGACTTACTTATTCGCGCTACTTGCCGTCCCGAAGTCGATAACATCATCGCCATATCCCCTAGTTACGGTATGTATAAAGTGGCTGCAGATATTAACGACGTGAAAGTGAAAGAGGTTTTACTGGATGATGCCTACCAACCTATTGTTGCAAATGTGCTTGAGGCGGCGGACACAAATTCGAAACTGTTGTTTCTATGCAGCCCCAACAACCCTACCGGTAACAGTATAGAACCTGCAATTATAGAAGAATTGGCAAACAGCTTTGAAGGCATCGTAATAATTGATGAAGCTTATATCGATTTTGCGGATATTTCGTCTTCATGGATCAATAAAATAGCAGACTATCCCAACGTTGTAGTGCTGCAAACATTCTCAAAAGCATGGGGACTGGCTGCGTTACGTATGGGTATGGCCTTCGCATCAGAAGATATTATTGCCATACTCAATAAAATAAAAGCGCCTTACAATATCAGCCTGCCCGCACAACAACTGGCCCTGGCAGCATTGCAGGATACTGTCGTGGTTGCCAATGCGGTGAATGTAATAAAAGCACAAAGGGAACAGCTGATAAACAGCCTGCTGCAATATTCTTTTGTGCAAAAAGTACATCCATCCGATGCCAATTTCATTTTGACTGAAGTTAACGATGCCAATGCGCTGTACAAGTACCTGCTGACACGAAAGATAGTGGTACGCAACCGTACCAACGTTCCGTTATGCGGTAACTGCCTGCGCATCACCGTAGGTACACCAGAAGAGAATCAATTCCTGTTACAGGCACTAAACGAATACACAGCATGAAGAAAATACTATTCATAGACCGCGACGGAACGCTGATCAAAGAACCACCAGTTACTTTCCAGGTAGATACACTCGAACAGATGGAATTGCTACCAGGTGTTATCCGCAACCTATATAACATCGGTACAAAACTAGGTTACACCTTTGTAATGGTTACCAACCAGGATGGCTTGGGTACCCCATCCAACCCGTATGAAAACTTCAATACGGTACAGGAAAAACTGTTGCAGATATTATCAGGCGAAGGGATCATTTTCCATGATATACACATCGATAGTTCGTACGAGCACGAACAAATGGATACACGGAAACCCCGCACTGGCATGCTTAAGGAGTATATGAACGGCACATACGATCTAGAACATTCCTTTGTTATTGGCGATAGGTTAACCGATGTTATGCTGGCTAAAAACCTGGGCTGCGGGTCCATTTTTATTCGTGAAAGTGAAATGGATGGCGAGCGGGAACACGATATATCATTGGTAGCACAAGATTGGGACGAGATATATAATTTCCTGAAAACCCAGGACCGTGTAGTACATCATGTGCGCAATACTAACGAAACAGCTATAGATATAACGCTGAAGTTAGAAGGCACAGGCAGAGCAAACATCAGCACGGGCATTGGCTTCTTCGACCATATGCTGGAGCAAATAGCCAAGCACGGCCAAATGGACCTTACCGTAGTTACCAAAGGTGACCTGCACATTGATGAGCATCATACCATAGAGGACACCGGGATAGCACTGGGCGAAGCTTTTGCTAAAGTATTAGGCGATAAAAGAGGTATAGAACGTTATTCGTTCTACCTGCCTATGGATGATTGCCTGGCCCAAGTAGCTCTGGACCTTGGTGGTAGGGCCTGGCTGGTATGGGAGGCAGAATTTAAAAGAGAGTACATCGGCGAAATGCCTACCGAAATGTTCTATCACTTTTTTAAGTCGTTTAGCGATGCTGCCAGGTGCAACCTGAACATACAGGCTACCGGCGATAATGAACACCACAAAATAGAGTCTATATTTAAGGCATTTGCAAAGTGCCTGAAGATGGCGGTAAAAAAGGACTACGAAACAATGCTGTTACCTACAACAAAAGGCACCATATGAAGATAGTTATTGTGCAATACAACGCTGGCAATACCTGTTCTGTTGACTTTGCCCTGCAACGCATAGGCATCCAGGCGGTCATTAGCGATAATGCTGACGAAATATGCAGCGCCGATAAAGTCATCTTTCCAGGTGTGGGCGCTGCCGCACCCGCTATGGCTTATCTGGCTGCTAAGGATTTGGTATATGTAATTAAGAACCTGACACAGCCAGTATTAGGTATATGCCTGGGCATGCAGCTGATGTGCAATTGGTCGGAAGAAGGGGATACCCAGTGCCTGGGCATATTCGACCAACAGGTGAAGCGGTTTCCCGCAACGTCAGGCAAAGTGCCTCATATGGGTTGGAACAACATCTACGACCTGCGTGGTGGCTTATTTAATAACCTGGCAGAAAACTCTTTTATGTACTATGTACATAGCTACTACGCCGAGAAAGGTGCACATACTATTGCCACTACAAACTATGGCATTGAGTATAGCGGTGCGCTAAACAAGGATAATTTTTACGGCGTTCAATTTCACCCGGAGAAATCGGCTAAGGATGGCCAAAAAATACTCGAAAATTTTATAAACTTATGATTGAGATAATACCCGCGATAGACATAATAGACGGCAAGTGCGTAAGGCTTACTCAAGGCGATTATGCTCAATCCACAATATACTCGTCCTCTCCTGTTGAAATAGCAAAACAATTTGAAGACCAGGGCATAAAAAGATTGCACATCGTTGACCTCGATGGTGCCAGGCTGGGCAAACTTGTAAACACTAAAAGTCTTCACCAGATTGCATCGCAAACAAAGTTGATCATAGATTTTGGTGGTGGTATTAAGCATGATGAAGATGTACAGCAGGTTTTTGACAATGGTGCGGCACTTATAAACATAGGCAGCATAGCTTATAAAGATCCAGCAAGGGTATTGGGCTGGGCAGTTCAATATGGCTGGGATAAAATATTCTTAGGCTGTGATGTAAAGGACAACAAGATCATGATAAACGGATGGAAAGAGCAGACCAACGTAAACATCATAGAATATATCGGGTCATTTTATAGCAAAGGTATGCGCCAGTTATTTTGTACCGATGTTACTAAAGATGGCATGCTGCAAGGACCCTCCATACAATTATATAAAGATATTATTGCTGCCTATCCTAGTATTCAACTCACAGCCAGCGGCGGGGCTACCAGCCTCCAGGATATTGATGATCTTGAAAGTATAGGTTGCAGTGGGGTTATAGTAGGCAAAGCTATTTATGAGGGCCATATTAAAATAGAGGAACTTAAAAAGTACATGAACTGATGCTGACCAAAAGGATAATACCTTGCCTGGACATAAAAGATGGCGTAACAGTGAAGGGCGTGCAATTTGAGCAAATGCGCAATGTAGGCGACCCTGTAGAACTGGGCGCATACTACGCTGATGAAGGTGCTGATGAACTTGTATTCCTGGATATAAGCGCCACTGATGAAAAACGGAAAACATTTGCCGCACTTGTTAAACGGATCGCTCAGCATATCAATATTCCCTTTACTGTAGGTGGTGGCATTAGCAGCGTGACCGATGTGCACGTACTATTAAATGCCGGTGCCGACAAGGTATCTATAAATACAGCTGCAATTAAGAATCCTTCATTGTTGCAAGGTATAGCCAATAGCTTTGGCAACCAATGCGTGGTATTGGCCATTGATACCAAAGTAGTAGATGGTGACTGGTATGTATATGCTAATGGTGGTAAAGTACCTACAGGAATAAAAACCAAGGATTGGGTAATGCAGGCAGTTGATATGGGCGTGGGCGAACTCCTGGTAACATCCATAGACAACGATGGCACTAAAAAAGGGTTTGCAGTAGAACTTACACGACAAATATCAGAGCTAACCAACATACCTGTAATAGCAAGTGGCGGCGGCGGTATTGCAGCTCACTTTGCAGATGTGTTCCGCGATGGTCATGCTGATGCCGCACTCGCCGCAGGCATATTCCATAATAAGGAATTAGGCATACCCGAATTGAAACAATATTTAAAAGACAACAACATAAACGTAAGGCTATGAAACCGGATTTTAGCAAAAGTGCAGATGGGCTGATACCCGCAATAATACAGGATGTAACAACAAACAAAGTATTGATGTTGGGCTACATGAACGAGGATGCATACAACCAAACCCAAAGTACTGGAAAGGTCACGTTCTACAGCCGCTCCCGAAATTGCATTTGGGTGAAAGGTGAAACATCTGGCAACTACCTGGCACTGGATAGTATTTTACAGGATTGTGATAATGATTCATTGCTGGTGAAGGGCACTCCTGCAGGCCCTATCTGCCATACCGGGGCCGACACATGCTTTAATGAAACCAACAAGAGCCCACTTTTTCTGCTGCAGTTGGAGCAGGTTATTGCAGAACGTAAAGCAAACCCATCTGAAAAATCCTATACTTCATCACTGCTCCAAAAAGGGATAAACAAGATAGCACAAAAGGTAGGCGAAGAGGCTGTAGAATTAGTAATTGAAGCAAAGGACAACAACGATGACCTTTTTAAAAACGAAGCAGCTGATCTGTTGTTTCACTACCTGATACTACTGCAGGCAAAAGGCTTTACGTTGAGTGATATTGACGATGTATTGAGGGAAAGGCATAAGTAATTATAGTCCTGCACTATTTCTTTATACATTCTCAAACCGCTCCACTTTCTTCCACAGCCCATAACCATATAGCATAAAGAGTAGTAATAACAATGGAGGTATTAATAAAGAAGAGGCATCACCAACAAGATATCGGGATGAGATAGCGATGATAAAATGGATGGCGAAACCTGCATAGGCCCATTCTTTCAGCGTATTAAACCTGGGTTGCAATATTGCTGCTTGCCCCAGGATTTTGGCAACACCTAATATGAATAATGTATATTCAGGGTAGCCCAGATGTTTCACCACCTCTACAGCACTCTTCTGGTGCAGAATATCGGCGATACCGTCCATCAGCATAAAGAAACAGAACAATAGGGTTACTATCCAGTAGAGTATCTTGGTGGCTTTGGGCTTCATGGTGTCAATGTATAGTGTCAAATGTAAGAACGGGCACTACAAACCTATTACCACAAGAACAGAGGCAACAACCATATTGGCGATACGTAGAACGGATTGTAGTACGGCTGGTAGTATTCTACCGTTTCTTCTTCCACCACTTCTTCGCCACCGTTATTATTATTTTGATTGTTCTCTTGCTGGTGCTTTATTTCTTGTTCCAGCAATTTTATCATCAGGTCGGCACCCTGGCTTATCATATCCTCCATAGCATCCTGCCCTATATCGTCGGGCTTAATGGCTGTGGCGCAAATACGTTCTATCTTGTCCCAAATGGCATCAGATAACAGGTCCATCTGCCAGCCATTGGCAGTTGTATCAAAACGTCCTTCATTTACAAACGACATAAAAACGATCTCTGCCGGGTCTAGCTTTTTAAACTGGGCAACAGCTATACGCACATCATCAAAACGCTCATTATTTTTAAAATTATCCCAGGCTTCATCTGTATCAAAGTCAAAATAACTGCTGAATGCGAACTCACCTTTTTCCAGATCTACAAATGAAAAGATATCATAGAGCTTCAAATACTCTGTATACCGCTTCATAAAAGTGTTCAACACTTCTATGCCTTTAGGAGCAGCCTCGTAATTCTGTCCACTTGTCTGCACATATCCGTGCGACATTAAGTCGACAAATAAAGGCTCCAACAACTGATCGTCACCATTATTTATAGTCTGGTACTTGCGTGTGCCATTTATCAATTCATTCAACAGGATAATACCCTGGAATGTTTTTTTATTATTTTCTGTTACAAACATGGCTGTGATATTGAACAACACCGGGCATGGGCCCGGTGTTGTTAAGTATTAGGTTATACAGTTTAAGACTGCTGACTACGCTTGGCCTTTATGGCATCGAGCGCGCTTGTAGCGGTGTTATTGTTCAGTACTTTATTTATTTCCTGTTCCGTAGTAAGGCCTGAATCCGCAACGCTTGCGTAAGCGGCTGCCCTATACTCGCCTGCTGTAGCCTTTGCATCCATGCGGTTCAAAGTAGCCATCAGGCCATCTGTATCTACATTAGATAGGGTTTTATTGATGTTTTCCGATACTTCTGCAGTCTTCTGGCGAGAGCTAATGAGTTTTGCCCTGTTCTCTGTTTCAGTTATACTTTCTTTTATCTGTTTCAGTTTGGCATCCATAAGGGCAAGCGCAGCCTCTTCCTTCTCTGCCATGGCGCCATATTGGGCAGCTTCATTTAGTGCAGCCTGGTATTCTTGTGCAGCTTTGCTCGCCAGGTCGTTGCCTTTAGCCTCATCCAGTTGCTTTTGCTCTACCCTATCCAGGAGTTCATTGGCTTTCTTTTCCCAATCTGTAGCTTTATCTTTTGCCTGTACTTCCTGGGCACGGTGTTGCAGGGCTTGTGCCTTTATTTCAGCTTCACCGGTTATTGCCTGTTGGTAATTTTCGCGCAACTCGCGCAGTATCTGCTCAGCCATCTTAGCTGGGTCTTCAAGTTTGTCAATTGCAGCATGTGCCTCTGCTTTACCTATTCTGAAAATTCTATCAAATATGCTCATACAATTTATTATTTAAGTGAAATGTTTACTATTAAAAGAAAATGTAAACGCCTATTAAAGATACGAAACCTATATAATTACCTTCTGCGTCCAAAACCAGAACGGCCTGAACCAAATGAACGTGAAGACCCTGATGAACTGCGACCAAAACCGCCGCTGCGAACCCCTGAAGATGGGCTACGCTCCTGGAAAGAACGCTGTGAATTGCCAGGATTACTTAAACTCCTTCTATTGTAAGAATTATTTGAAGGACCATAATTGTTATTCGTACGATATGTTCTGGTTACCGTAGTTCTATACGGCATGTAGTATGATGGGTAGTACCCATAATGATACATAGGCATATAATAAGGATGTGGCCGTAAAAAATAGCTCAGCAGCAAAAAGTCTGTGAAGGTAAATGACGAATGATAGTACGGCTGGCTTACATAGGTAGGGTTACCTTGTATCTGCATATCAGCAGTACGGTTATCTGCAGCGGGCTGTATGTTTATAGATGCTACCGTTACTGACTGGTCATTACTTACGTCATCAACAATATCCAGTTTATTGTTGGCCTTTTCAACCACCTTTACATAGTCCACATTACCATCCTTATCTAGGTCAAGATCGTTGATGTGGTTGTTAGGATCGTTGATCGCTTTTTCAAGCGTCGCAGGGTCTGTACTTGTCTTTACAAAAGGTGCAAGTTTACTTACGTCAAACCCTGCAGTTGTATTATTCTCAATGGTTACATTATTCTGCTGCGGAGGGGTATAGGATCCACTATTGCCTGAGCAACCAGCTAATGCTGAACCTGCTATTAAAAAAACAAAAAGCTTTTTCATGTAATAACAAAAGTAAATGTAAAATGAATATACTCACTCAAATACTGCTATTACAAAATGTTAAGAATCCGTTTTAAAGGATGTACGTTTTAGTGCAATGCTTGAAATAGGCGCTACTACGAACGGCATTTTTTCTACCACAGTATCGCTGGTATCCAAACCAAATGCTTTGTGGTCCGATATAGAAAGATGCTTAATAGCAAAGTAACTATTTAGAATAAACCCATCTCTAACCGAAAACTCGTTATCGTAAGAAAGGAATTTCTCAAGTATTACAAATTTAAAGTCAGCAGCCAGGTTGTGCTTGCTAAGCGATGGATAGCGGCTTGTAATATCAAGTTCTTTATTAGCCACCATTTCCTGCACTACTTTCCTGAACATCAGGTTCACACGCGGCTGTATGCGGAAACCAAGCCTGAATTCAACCCTTATTACTTTGTCATTACGTAGCTCTTCTACACTATACTCCATTGTATAAGGATCATCCGTTCGCTCTATATGCACAAACCAATATATATCAGCTCTTTTAGGATTCCGGCTGAATATAGAATACAACACCTTCTGCTCTATCTGCGATGCCCTGTTGGCCTTAGTAAGATATATAAGGTGTGTAGCAAATTTAGGTATGCTATTGTCGCTGCTCAAGTCTTCTATAAGAGGGATATGTTCTTTTAGATCTATGAAATTCAAGAAGCGGTTGTTGATCTTACGGGCACTGTACCAGATATACATTGTGAATATCAGACCTACTTCAAATACAAGGAACATAAGCCTTTTCAGTATTTTAACTGCATTGGCTATAAAGAACGATGTTTCTACAGAAAGGAATACAATAAGTATAAGTGTAACAATGATCAGTGGGTAATGTTTCACATACCTAAGGAAGTAGTACATAAGTATCGTTGTCATCAGCATGGCTATAGTTATAGAAAAACCATATGCCGCAGTCATTGCTTCAGATGTACGGAAATAAAGAACCACCATGATACAACCAATACAGAGTATCCAGTTAATGCTGGGTATATATATTTGTCCGCGCACCGTTGTTGGGAATTTCACCTTTACACGCGGCCAGAAGTTAAGGCTTATTGCTTCACTGATAAGTGTAAACGATCCGCTTATCAATGCCTGGCTGGCAATTATAGACGCCATAGTAGCCACTATAATGCTCGGCAGCAAAAAACCATGAGGAACTATTTCAAAGAAAGGGTTTATATCGCCCAGGTGTTC
>JABDEZ010000006.1:42017-58570 GCA_013286835.1 Bacteroidota bacterium | reverse complement strand
CCGATCACAACCGTGTAGCGCGCATTATTATTTATATATGCTGCTATGTTTGTACCCATGCGCTCAGACCGGTTTACCGCTATATTAATATCTACTTTTACACTTTTATCCGTGCTGTCTGTGGTCAAAGTATCGGCTACATATTTATGATATGCCTGGTAAGAGATGAAAGCCACAGGAATATTCACTTTGTCATATTCAGACATCTCATTAAAATAGGGTTGGTAGTGCGATCCATAACTGTCATAGAAAAGTATGGCCGGTGCACCATGCTCTGCAGCTTCTTTACTGCGCTTATACATGGCCCTTTCCCAATCAAAATGGGGATCTTCTGCTTCTGCCTTGTCAGCATAGAGGCTTATCATCCAGGGCAGACCGGATTCCATAACATTAGGCAAGCAATCGCCTGAAACATGGCCTGCCCCAGTAAAAGGCAAAGGAAAAGCCTCTTCATTTAGTTGAAGTGTGTAACCACTAATACTTATTGCAGATGCTGCAGAGACCTCCTTACCATGTGTAAAATAAAAGGGGTACCTATACTGCCCCATAAACGGGCCTATATCTATTTGCCGGTAGCGATCCTCTATATAGTCGGCAGCCCTCCGCTCACCCTCAGTAGCTGTACGTCGCCCCCGCAGTTCATCGCTAGCCAGGAATGTTATATCCTTGCGTATCTGTGCCGCTGCCTGCAGGTCTTTTTTAGACTGTGCATTTACTTGCAAAGCCGGGATGGCCAAAACAAGAATAAAAAGAAATGGCAACGGCTTCATGGTAAGATATTGGCTACAAAAATACACTTCATTATCACTTCACGTAATAATTCATGCTTATTTCTTAGAATGGAATCGCACTAATTATGTAGCACAAAAATGCCCCGCTGTTCAGCGGGGCACCAGAAGACTAATTCAAATACTATTGTCCTATAAGTATTGGTTCAAGTGTACCATTAGGGGTTACAAGTAACAAACTTGCTTGTTCCGGTATGGCATCCTGTCCGTTGGTAGGTATTGTTATATCGTCTGTGGTAATATCTTTCAGTTTAGGCAATTGTGCTGCTGAGTTGATACCGATGTAATCCATAAAGTTTTTAGACGTAGCATACACCAGGGGTTTACCTACAACATCTTCGTTACGGCCAGTTATCATGATCAGCTCCTTTTCAAGCAGCTTCTGTATAGAGTAGTCGGCACTAACACCACGTATATACTCAATTTCGCTTTTGGTTACCGGCTGTTTGTAGGCAATAATAGCCAGTGTTTCCATAGCCGCTGTAGATAATTTCTTGATGTGTTTATCTCCATTAAGCTGCAAAACAGTTTTATGGTATGCTTTCTTGGTCAGAAACTGAAAACCACCGCCGGTTTCCTTCAACTGAAAGGGATAATACGGTTCATCGTATTTTTCGCGGATAGCATCTATGCAATTAGAAATACGACCGGCATCAACAGGCATCTCAAATGCCTGTCCCATGATCTCAGTGATCTCCATCTGGGTAAGCGGACGTTCACTTGAAAAAATCAGGGCCTCAATATGCGGCATCAGTTGTTCGATATCCATACTCATACTTTTTTCTCTTCACTATCGAAAGTAACACACCCAAATAAATAACTAAAAGAAAGAAATGCACAGGATGTGGGTAAAACAAACAGCAACCTATTAAAACCAACTAATAGCAATGGTTGCCTTTTATGACATGCAAAGATACCAAATGTATGCTTGCACTATTTAGTCTTATTGTTAAAAAAATCGTCTGTTAAGCCTGTATTTATACCATACTTCAGGTAGGTGATCTGTATTGTACCTTTTGAGGATTTTTTTATACCGTTGCTTTTTATAGCACTATTAATATAAGGCCAGCAAGCATGTGTATTGCAGTGCTTTTCCCTGCACCATTCTGCCCCAGGAAACCATATACATCGCCCTTATTAACGGAAAATGACAGGTCGTTTACAGCTTTAAAGTCTTTAAAGGGTTTATTGAGGTTCTTGGTTTCAATTACGGGAGCCATCAGCTAAGTAAACAAATAGCAGCCTCCTTAGTTCAATAAAAAGCCGGGCAGCTAAAAATATTAGTTATAAATAAGTACTGACTGTAACCTTAATACATTAAACAGCTCTTTACGCACCTGGTAATTCAGCCTAAACAACATTTGAGTATCTGTAAGCACTTTCAGGCGTCCATTTACCATTTTAAAGTTGATGGCTACTTGCTGTTCTTCAATATCTACTTTATTTTTCTCTATCACATCTTCCCATACATGAAACAGCACCATGTCGCTGACAAGGCTGTTAAAGGTATCTCTCTCAACTAAGTTACCATCTATTTTGTAAGTAATTTTCATGGCGGTGGTGGTTTATAATCACTCCAAAAGTAGCGTAATTGGACAAGGGCATAAAATATCTTTATGTAAACAATCTTAAGTTTACATATTCTTAACTCAATTTTATTGTTTTGCTGCATAAAAAAAGCTGGCCATAAGGCCAGCTTCGTATCCACATTTGAGTTATAAAAATATTGAACTATTTTTTCTTATACTTGCTTATAAGCTCTGCTACTGAAGACCTCCTGAGGAAATCTACATTCAGCGCAGTAAAGAGTTTCACCTTTACGGGAGCTTCTTTAAGGCCTTTCTCCAGTTGCAGCATAGCCTCTTTTGTTTTACCCAGCTCAAACAAAATTGCGGCATGGTAATAGTAAAAATCCGGTTTGTCGCCACAATGATCGCGCGCCACTTCAAGCTGCGTTAGCGCTTCATCGTAGTACATAGCCAGGTATAAGCCGCGTATAAGCGCTACCCAGGTGCTTTTATTACCTGGTTTCAGGCGTACCGCATTCAGATAACACACCAACGCTTCGCTTTTTACGTCCATCTCCATCAGGCAGTTCCCAATGGCCATGCAATAAGAGGCATTCTCTTTATTCAGGTGCAATGCTACCGAGTACGATTTCACTGCCTTTTCCCATTGTTTCTCACGGGCGTAAGTTTCTCCTATCTTATAGAAGATACCATCATCCTGCGGACTAAGCTGAGAGGCCTGTCGGTAGTAGTAGCGTGCCCGGGAGAAATTTTTCTTCTTTTCCCAGCAAAAAGCCATGGCTTCAAATATTACATCTTCGGCCTTAGCTATCTCCAGGTGCTTTTCCAGCACTTCCAGCGCTTTTTCGTACCACTTAAGGCGCATGTAGGCATCAGCCATGTTACGGTAAGCAAATTCAAACTTCTCGTCTATGGCAACACAGTATTCATAGGCATCAATAGCCTTTTCATACATTTTAAGCCCCTGGTAAGCAGCGCCCATGTTGAACCATGCCAAAGAGTTGTATGGATCAGCATCGGTAATTTTTGTATGTAATTCTACGCTTTCGCTCAGCTTATCTGTAAACTCGGCCCAAAAGCATATTTTTTGCAAGGCCTCTTCATTGCGCTTATCCAGCGCTATCACGCGTTGCAGCGTATCATACACGGCTTCAAACTCTTCTGCCTCATCATATACATCAGATAGTTCAAGCAGTATCTCTACCCTGTCTTTCTTTTCAAAAAGTTCAACATTCTGCTCCAGCCATTGTGCTGCCTGGTCGTACTTAAACTGGCCTAGGAAGATATCGGATTTAAGCAGTACCGCATCCAGGTTCTTCTGGTCGTACTGTTCCATTTCTTCAAGCGCCATAAGGGCCTGGCCGTATTTTTGTGCCTGGGTAAGTATTTCGGCCCTGAACAATAAGACCGAAGCTGAGAAAGGATAATATGTGCGGGCAATATCGCAGGCTAATAGTGCCTGTTCTTCATTGCCATTTTGAAAATAGTATTGTATAACCCGCTCAAACTCTTCTTCATCCATCATGCTGGCAGATTCCGCCTGCTTCACCATTTCGTACTTCTGCAGCAACTCGTCTATTGAACCCCATTCTTCATCTGAAAAATCGTCATCAAACATATGCTATAGGTTTGTTATCAAAATTAACTAAAAAACGGTGCCATTCCATGGCCCTTTTGTTATGGTAGTGTAAAAATGCACAGGTTATCCACATATTATTTAATGCAGAAAATCTAGCCCATAATACATTTTTACGAAGTATATATCAGGAAAATAAACGCTTGTTTTACTGATTAGCATAGGTACTTTCCGCGTTACTTCCTCGGCTTTCATTCCATACCCTGTCAAGTGCTGTAACTACATAGGTGCATTTCTTATGCTTATTGGCATCAAGGTCAAGGCACTCCGGCAGCGATTGAATGCTGAGCAACCTGTCGGCACGTTCCAGGTCAATTTTTTCATCATTCAGGAAGCGGTACACTGCGTATCTCAATGGCTCCCTTGTTGGGTTGGTCACCTGCCATTGCAACAACGTACCTTCTACTGATGGTATAGCCTTAAGGTATGGCGCAGAAGGTGGTATGCTGTCCAGCCACTTCATACGTGGAGGCATAGCCGGGTACCGGTTAAAACCGTGCAAGCTATCGCTGATGGCTGGCAATTTATCGAAACACGATGCGCTGTAAAATGCATAACCTGATAATGGGGTTGTATTGCGTATTTCACGCACCTGCGACATCAGCTCGTGCGTGCCTGTCCATGCGCCACTGCCGCCTACCATGCGGTACAGGCCCAGACCGTAATACACTTGCCTGCCGTAACTATGCTGCTGCCACCAGGGCAATAATACGCCAAACGGCGCCGCATGGCTGCTGTGTTCCCAATACAATTGCGGCAACAGGTAATCTATCCAGCCTTTTCTCATCCACAACAAAACATCTGCATACAGGTCATCAAAATCTGTTTGGCCTCCCCGTGTTACCGATCCTTCAGGGTCTTTTGATGCATTGCGCCATATACCAAACGGGCTAATACCCAGCTTAACATATGATTTTATATCTTTTATATTGGTATTAAGCAACGATATGAATTGGCTCACATTGGTGCGGCGCCAATCGTCCTTATCACCCCCTTGTCCAAATTGAGCATAACTGCGTTAATCACCAAACTGCTGGCCTGCAATACGATATGGGTAAAAGTAATCGTCCAAGTGTACCGCATCTATATCATACCTTTTTACCACATCGGTGATCACTTTAATCACGTACTCCCGCGCTTCGGGGTATCCCGGATCTATATAAGATTTACCACCATAGCTAATGATCCATTCGGGATGGGTGTAGGTAACATGTTTGGGGGGATTAGGATTTTTATGGCTATCTACAAGCGCCCTGAAAGGATTGAACCATGCATGAAACTCCATGTTCCTTTTATGGGCTTCCGCAATCATAAATGTGAGCGGATCATAATAGGGAAAGGGAGGCTGTCCCTGGCGGCCCGTAAGATAATGACACCAAGGCTCTATAGAAGAAGCATACAGTGCATCGCTGGATGGGCGTATCTGTACTATAACGGCGTTGCAGCCTACCTGTTTCAATTGGTCCAGACGGCGCACAAACTGTTCTTGCTGCTCTATAGATGGCAAACCTGGCTTAGAGGGCCAATCTATATTGGCCACTGTAGCAATCCATGCCGCCCTGAACTCACGTTTCGATGGTTGGGCATGGATCACAGTAGCACAAGTGAGCAATATGAGTATGACAGAAATTATTTTATTCATCAGGTATGGCAGAATGACAAAAAAGGCTAATCTATTTACAGATTAGCCTTGTAAATTAAATATATAAAAATTATTCTTCGGTCTTTTTCTTTTTAGCCGTTTTTTTAGGCTTGGCTTCTTCACCTTCAGCAACTTCAGCTTCTACCACAGCTTTCTTGGCCTTCTTAGGCTTTGCGGCAGGCTTTTCTTCTTCAGCATCTACAGCTGCAGGCTCTGCCTGGACAGTTTCAGCCTTGGATTCCGTAGCTGGTTCCTGTGCTTCTTCAGCTTCAGGCTCCTCTTCCTTAAACACAAGAAGATCATTTGCCTTAAGTAAGTCGTACCATTTGAGCATTTTTTTCATATCGCTCACATAGACTCTTACCTCGTCAAACTCAGGGAAGATGGTTTTGAAATAATTCCTGATACCCTTATCATCCGTTTTAGGATCTATAACAGGTATAGTATTTTCATGTTCCACCATTTTCTTAAATACGTGGTGCAGGCGCACATTCTCAGCTATAGTATATACTTCTATACTCTCAAGCGGGGTAACATTGTGCAAGCGTGCTGATATAAACCGGGTAGATCTATCTGCCAGGCTTTTAACAATAGCACCATCGCTTTTAGTTGACAACAACTGAAAAAGACCAGGCAATCCGGTAACTGCTACAATTTCTCTGTATTCCATACATTTACTTCAAGGGCGACAAAAATAAAGTTTTTAAAAGAATTTGCTCCTTAAACCCTATATTTCTTTATAGTGAATGTGTTTTGCCAGTTACCTGATGAGTGTCACATTACCTTCCAGCACTATTTCATGGTCACCTTTATTGCCACAAAGGGCTTTTACATAATAAAAATAAGTGCCCAGGTCCTGGGGTACACCATTATATTTACCGTCCCAACCCTTGTCTATGTATATAGTATTATACACTCTCTGGCCAAAACGGTTGTACACTGAAAAATTCTCCAGTTTCAGATCACCTTTAAACACTATCCTGAATATATCATCCCTTCCATCACCATTAGGGGTAAAGGCATTTGGCAGATAAGGTTTGCAGCAATCATCGTAGGTTACTGCAGTAATAGCAGAGTCGGTACACGCATTGGCATCCGTTACCCAAACCACATAATTACCATTTGCCATACCGGTCAATAAACTATCTGTGTTTGCAGGAGTAGTATTCCATAAATACGTATAAGGCACTGTACCACCCGTAACGTTTGCCGTTACTGCTCCCATATTTTCATATCCTACGCATTCATTGGGCGATACAGTAGTAACTATATGCAATGAATCAGGCTGTATAAGGTTCACCACAGTATCCTTTTTACATTGCATGCTGTCTGTTATAAATATAGTATAATCGCCAGCCTTGACACTATCAAAAATCCCCATTTTTAAACTATTGCCATAAGCATCCAGCCTATAAGACAACGGTTGCACACCTCCTGTTGCTGTAACATCGATCTGCCCTGTACGGGTACCATAGCAAGCAACATTGCGCACAGTAACACCATCTATAATAATATGCGGATAACCCGTAAATGTAATGGCTGTATCATAAGCGCAATTGTTACCATCCTGCACATAAAAAGTATCTATTCCTTCCCCAAGTTTATACCATGCATGTTGCGTACCATATGCAGCGCCATTCATGTTATAGATATAAGGCGACGTGCCCCCCATGCCATCCAATTTTATTGATCCATCTTTATACCCCTCGCAAGTAGGATTATACAATGAATCCACTTTTAACGCGAGTTTTGGTGGTTGGGTAATCGTTATAGCCGAATCTGCCATACAACCATTATTATCCTTAACCATCACCAATTGATGTCCTGCACGTAGTTTCATCAGTGTATCGCTTGTGTGATAACCGAGGCTATCTGCAGCATAAGTATAAGGGCTTGCCCCCCCACCTGCGTAAACAATGATCTGGCCCGTTGTATCCCCATAACATTTAACCTTCGTTATAGTAAGTCCCAGTACTTTTAGAGGCGATGGCTGCGGAATAACAATGGTCATATTTTGGATACAACCGTTAGTATCCTTTACATAAATGGTATCATTACCCGCAGATAATGTGTGAAATGAATCGAGTGTTGAATAACCACCGCTATTCAACTTATAGGTATAACCGGGCGTGCCGCCACTAATCCCTACTATAACATGACCGTCGCTGTAGCCATAGCATGAAGGCGCGGTGATAACTGGCAATATTGAAATGAACCCTGGCTGCGCAACAGTTATAGTGGTGTCATCTATACAGCCATTGCCATCTTTAATATGCACCACATAGGTGCCGGCAGCAATATTGTTAAAGGTGTCAGCGGTGCTGTAGCTTCCTGTGGTAAATGCATAAGTGTATGGCAGTTTACCACCTGCACCATTAACAACAATGGCCCCGTTACTCTGACTATAACATAAGGGCCCTGTAATGGTAAAGTTGCCTGTAACTATTATTGAATCGGTGATTGTAATACTTACCGATTGCACACACCCATTGGCATCCTTTACATGCATAGTATAAATGCCACCCGGTAACGATGTAAAACTACCCGAAGGCGTATAAACCCCACTACCATTACTGTAGGTGTATGAGGGTGTACCGCCTGCACCAGCCAGGGTGATTGCACCATTAGCCAGTGTATGACAAATGGAATTTTTTATGCTGAAACCAATAGATATTGCAGATGGCTCTGTTAGTGTCATGGTTGTATCTTTTGTACACCCATTTGCATCTTTTATATGCACAGCATAACTACCTGCTGCCAGCCCACCCAATACATTAGAAGTAGAAAAAGCACCAGCATTAACAGCATAAGTATATGGTGTTGTACCGCCTGTTGGGTTCACAGTAAAAGAACCATCGTTACCGCCATTGCAGCTTACATTGTGTACCGATACGGAACTTATTGCCAATGGGTTAGGCTGTGTAACAGTTATGGTATTCTGTACCGCACAACTATGCTGGTCTGTAACCTGTACTATATACTGGCCAGCAGCCAACGGAGAAAAACCGTTTCCAGCCTGTGGCACACCATTCAGTGTATAGCTATATGTTGGTGTACCACCTGTTGTATTGGCCACTATACTACCATTAGTGTTACCATAGCATGTAACATTGGTAATTGTTGGAGTAATAACTATTTGGCTGGGCTGTATCAGGGTGACTGAAGTATCAAAATAACATTGGTTTACATCGCGCACCTGTAAGTTATATGTACCTGCGGTAAGATTGCTGAAAGTACCCGATGAGGTATAAGAACCACTATTTATAGCATAATTATAAGGGGCACCAAAGCCACCTGCAGGGGTAATATTAATTACACCCGAGCTGCCCCCATAACAAAGCACATTTGTAAGTGTTAAGGCAGCGCTTACCGACAGCGAATCAGCAAGAGTAATTGTGGTATCATTGATGCAGCCATTTGCATTCTTAACATGCACAGTATAAGTTCCACTATTAAGATTAGTAAAAGTTGCAGCACTGCTGTAAGCGCCAGTCCCTATCGCATAGGTGTATGGCGGCACACTGTTGTATCCTGAAACAGAGATGATGCCATTACTGTAAAAATTACACCATGGGTTAGCAATACCTGTCTGAAAATATGTATGAAGTGCATCCGGCACGGTAACGGCCGTATCTTTTACACATAGATTAGCGTCCTTTACATGCAAAGTATATCCACCTGAACTAAGGTTTGAAAATGTGCTGGCAGTGGAATACGTTCCTGTACCTATTGAATAAGTGTATGGCGAAACACCACCTGTAGCCGTTATAGAAAGACTACCATCATTACCACCAGAACATGTTGGTGCATTTGCACTAACAGTAGGTGTTATAACAATAGGAGGGACTATAGTAACCACAGTATCTGCACTGCAATTGTTCCCATTAAGCACACGTATAGTATAGGTACCGGGAGATAAGCTATCAGTGAGTACCCCTGTAATATTTGAATTGGTTTGTAATATGTTTCCGGCCTGTATCACTTCTATAGTATAAGGACTAGTTGGGCCGCCCGGAGTAACATGGAAAACTGCTTTCTTTGTACAGGTAGCAGCAGATATTAACGTGAATGTATTTGTCGGAACTGCTAATATATTAACAGTATAGGCTATAGTCTGTGTACTGGAGAGCGGGCAAGCATCATCTTTAAAAGTGAGGTAGAAAATATAAGTGCCAACCGCTACACCAGTAGTGTTCCAGGAAAAGAGCCCTTGTGGTGCCGTAGTTCCATTTCCTGTTACTGCAAAAGTTGCACCTGCAGGCAGGCCTGCAGAGGTCACTGTGATATTGGCAGTTGTATTAGAATCTGTTGGGTTAATATGAAATGTAAACAAACCTGCTGAACCACACGCATTCAAATGTGTATTATCAACGGTAACAACACCCGTGCCGGTAGTGCTGATGTTTGTAATATTACCTGTAGGCGGAGGGTTATTACAAGACAATACTACAAATGTCATTTCACGTTGGCTGGTACCAACCAACACACCATTCCTGTACTCCGATACGGTATATACTACCAGCGCACGCTGCAAAGCATTGGGGATAAAAGATAATTGCCCGCTGACCGAATTAAAAGAAAAAGAACCGGCAGCTACGGCCAGCGGAGATGTTGCTGAATAACCAGGATTATAGGTTACATAAGCGCCAGAAGGCACAATTCCGGGCACCAATGCAAAAGACAAACTATCACCATTAGGATCCACAGCTCCCGGATTAAAGTTAGCCGGCTTGTTGATACAGAAGAACGGAGTAGGAATAGTAGTGTAAACCGAAGAGGAATTAGATGCAGAAGTATTGTTAAGGGTCGCATCCAACGATACGATACTACCCCCAGCAATATTAGTTATAGTACTGCTACGCCCTGCTTGCGTTCCGGTACCCATATTACCATCATAATGAAACCGCCAGTTTGCCGAAGTGCTGGGCAATGTCACTGTAAGCGAATATGTAAATTTTCTTACTCCCGGAGTAGTGCTATTTAAATTAGAACACTGGGTATTGTTAGCCTGGCTGGCGCAAACAGGAGTTACTTCTGCGCCCTCAGGGTTTATGGGATTCAGATTTACCGTCCGTACAGGACTTACCCCACCATTATATATTTCAACTTCAGGCGTAGAATTGTATAGCGTATTTAATGCCTGTGGCGATGAACAATCGCCATAAACAGCCATTTCAATTGTGTATGTGTTTCCACTTACCCATGTATAGTATAGATCTACCCCAAATATATGTGTTGCAAATGCATTTATGCCTGAAAGCATAATTATAATGAACACTATCAAATACCGACAATAGGAGGTGAATAGTCTTTTCATACTTGATAAAGATGTAACAAAACAGACACAGTAATTGTTAAAAATGTTGGTGCTTTGAAAAATTTTCTAGATGGAACACTTGAATTGCAGCAAAATACATATATTATTATATATAATTCAGTTGCACCCTCTCTTTACAAAGTTATAAAAATTAATACGTTACCACTTAAAAAAGAGGTATAAAGGTAAAATGTGTAAGCAATGGAGAAATTTAAAATATTTGGCTTGTAAAATTATTGTCTCAATCTAATTATTTGGCAATATTTTAACGTTCAGTTTTTTTGTATTAAATTGCTGTATATACACCTATCAAATGCCAGTTATTATTAATACCTTACTCCCTGCCCACCTCATTTACCATGGTTCTCCATGCACTATAGCAGTACTTAAAGTGGCTATATCCTCTTTAGAATATATTCTAATTCATTCTAACGACAACAATTTATACTGCTGCCAATGTGTAACAGCAAACCATATCTAAAACAGATAAACACCTTTCGTATGAAAAAAAATACTTTTTACAAACAAATATTAACGCTCGTTTGTATTACCCTTTGTCCCTTAGTAACTTACGCACAGGCAGACATACATTTTTCGCAGTTTTATGAAACTTCAATACTACGCAACCCTGCTCTTACGGGCGTTTTTTCTGAAGACTATAAATTCTCGGCCGTTTACCGCAATCAATGGAGCAGTATCACTAACCCTTTTGAAACAGCGCTTGTCAGCGCCGAATCAAAAATAAAGATAGGGCATGGTGAACAGAACGACTTTTTCAGTTATGGTGCGTTGGTCTATTATGACAAGGCCGGCAGCATAGACAGCAGGATAATTGGCGCATACCCCGCTATAAATTACAGCAAAGCATTTGGCGATGCACATAATTCATACCTGTCTGCAGGTTTTACAGGAGGTATCATACAGCATAGTTTCGATCCTTCTAAGGCTACATTCAATAATCAATACCAAAATAATGTGTTCAGTGCAAGCAATCCCACTGGCGAAAATCTGCCCAACCCAAAGCTTACGTTGTACGATGTTGGAGCAGGTCTTAACTTTAATAGCAGCAGTGGGGAATACAATAGTGTCACCTATATGCTAGGTGTTTCCGGGTATCATTTTACCCAACCCAACAATTCTTACTACAAAAGCCCAAATATAAACCTCAACATGCGGTTTAATGTAAACATGGCGCTTAGCGGCCATTTTAACGAATCTTACTCCTACCAGCTGCAGGGTAATTTTGCGTTGCAGGGGGCATACTACGAGGCTATAGCAGGGGGGCTTGTTGGCTGGAACAGGATAAACGAAAACGACCTTGACCCCGAATTCGCAATATACGCTGGTGCTTTTTACAGGTATGGGGATGCGGTAATACCAACATTTAAATTGAGATTCAAAAACCTGGCGTTCGGCCTCAGTTACGATGTAAACGTATCCGGATTGAACACAGCTAGCAGTTATCGTGGAGGTTACGAAATAAGTCTTATCAAAACGGGACACTTCTTCGATAAAAACTCAACTAATGGCAAGCCTTTGTGCCCCAATTTTTATTAACCATTCTTTATACTGCATAACATGCGTAATAAAAGTTTGGCAAAGGGTGGTCTCTGCCTGAGGACAGTATTCTTTATACTATGCAGCCTGTGCATACAGCAAGCATGGGGTCAGGTTGTTGCCAGCTTTACCGCCAGCGCTACAAGCGGCTGCGCACCTTTGGTAGTTAACTTTACCAATACCTCAACCGGGGCTACATTTTATTCCTGGAACCTGGGCAATACCAATACTTCCTTCCTGCAAAATGCATCTACCAGCTATCCCACCCCAGGCATTTATACGGTAACACTTACAGCAACTGGCAGTAGCGGCAGCAATACCACAACCTTACAAATAGTAGTAAATCCTCCACCGGTAATATCCTTTTCCGCAACCGATACACAAGTATGTAAGGGCGTGCCGGTAACATTTAATAACACAACTAACCTTGTCGCCACGGGTACGGGCACTTACAGCTGGAATTTTGGTGATGGCAATACCTCAACCGCTCAAAACCCTTCTCACCCTTTCGCAACACCGGGCTACTACAGCATAACCCAGACGGCTACTAACAGCAATGGGTGCACAGCCTCTCTGGTCAGCGCCAATTACATTCATGTACTTGCAGGGCCAACAGCCCTGTTCGCAACCAGCAACACCGCTTTTTGCAGACCTCCGGCACAGGTTACGTTTACAGATGCATCAACAGGCAGCGCACCACTCAGCTATGCGTGGAACTTTGGAGACTTCTTCACCTCACCATCAGCTTCACCAACACATAGCTATTCAACTACCGGCAGTTTTACAGTGAAGGAAGTGGTAACCGACAGCTATGGCTGCAAAGACAGTATGGTGGTACCGAACGATGTAACCGTGCAGAACATTGTAGCAACTATGAATGTGCCCGACACTGCGTGCGAAAACCAAACCCTGCTATTCCAAAATACATCTATCGGCCCAGGCGTAACAAGCGTATGGTATTTCGGCGACGGATCAAGCAGTACCAATACTAATGTCTTACATACTTATTATGCAGGTGGTTCTTTTACAGTAAAACTTATAGCATCGGCGGGCGGCTGCACAGATAGCGCTACAAAAGTGATCTACGTAAGGTCCGCACCCGCTATCACTATTACCCACACACCTGCTCATCCTTGCCCTGCACCGGTAAATGTGCAGTTATCTTCAAACGCCCCCTCGGGTACCACATTTCTTTGGAGCTTGGGCGATGGTACAACATCTAACCTTGCAAACCCATCTATTACTTACAATAAAGATTCCACCTTTCCAGTTTCTTTATCGGCAACAGTAAACGGCTGTACTTATGTATTGTCGGACACAATAATCATCTATCACCTTATTATTCACGCAGATTCACCCTTCGTTGCAGCAGGATGCTCGAATACCCCTTTCCCTTTCTTACTTAATGCCTACGACAATCCCCCATTTACCTCACCTTACCCTTATCCACCTGTGTCGTACACCACCAATTATGGTGATGGCAGCGCTGTTTCTACCCAGCACCTCTCCCACCATGCATATACTAACCCTGGGCAATACAATGCAATAATGACACTCACTACAGTAAATGGCTGTACAATGGCCGACACTGTAAATGTCTTCATTGGCCAAAAACCTATACTCGACTCTGTTACTTTAACCCCCAGAACCGTATGCCGAAGAGATACAGTATATATTCAAACATACGCACACGGACAGCAACCATTAAACTATACTTACTCCTATATTACAACACTTGCTGGTAGTGAAGAAACCGGACTAAATGACACCTTGATTAAACATGTGTTTGCTTCTTCCGGGCCATGGCAGGTGGTGGTTAAAGTATCTAATTATGGTTGCCCTTCCGACTCCGACACTTTTAATGTCACAGTAAATTCGCCTTCAACCTCAATACTAGCCAATAATAGTTGCAGACAACCCCTTAGTGTTTCCTTCAATAATAATTCCATTGGTGTTACATCTTCAGAGTGGTACTTTGGCGATGGTGATTCTTCCTCGGTATTCGCTCCATCACATACCTATCCTGCCACTGGTGCTTACTACGCGCAGTTTACTGCTTACAATAGTACATCAGGCTGCCGCGACACTGCAACATCGCTTATCAACATACTCAATTTCAAACCAAAGATCATTACTCCTGATACTGCTGTTTGCCAACGCGGCATACTCAATTTTACAGCATCTTACAATAGCCCAAATCCACCACCACAAAACTATGGTTGGTACATAGGTGGCTTGTTGGGAAGCAGCACCACTCAGTTTTCATATCCATTCAACATTACAGGGTACACTACAGTGACGTTGGTAGAACAAGACTTTAATAATTGTTACGACACCACTTACCAAAAAATACTGGTGGCTCAGCCCATTGCCGGCTTTAAAGCCTCACCTACCAATATATGCGTGCCTGCAACGGTGGTCTTTGCAGATACGTCGTACTACATCAGCGGTACTTACCCGGTAAGCTACACCTGGTTGTTTGGCGATGGTACAACGGGCACAACTCCAAACATAACCGAGCCCCATCTATACACGACCGCTGGTTCTTTTTATGTAAAAGAAATTGTTACAGATAATATAGGGTGCAAGGATTCCATCTACTACCTCAACGTGGTTAATACCCATAAACCTACCGCCACCTTTGCTGTAGCAAATCCCAACCGTTGTGCAGGCGATACCATTACGTTTATAAATACCAGCGCAGCCACCCTGCAATCCCAGTACTGGAGCTTTGGCGACGGCACTACCTCGACCGCTGCTACCCCTGTGCACTCTTACAGCGCTACGGGTACATATAACGTAACGCTGGCCATTACAGATGTTACCGGTTGTTCAGACACGGTCACTAAAACGACATACATAGGTATATCAAAACCTCACGCAGCATTTGCTGTAAATAATGGTTCAGGGGTTTGCGTCCCACTCATCGTGCAGTTCACTAATACTTCGTCAAACGGCGCTTCCTACGCATGGACATTTGGCAATACAAGCACATCGGTAGCACCCAATCCCACTACGTCCTATACTATTCCGGGAAGCTATAATGTGCAATTGATAACTGCTGATGCACACGGATGCAAAGACACAGCCTATGGTCATGTTACTCTGTACGGTTATTCTGGCTCATTTACTTATAGTCCATTGGCTGGCTGCCCTCCGCTCAATGTAAACTTTACCGCAAGTATCACAGGCATTCCCAGCCTCACATGGGATTTCAGCGATGGCACCGTAACAACACCATCTGCAAATACTACTACAACGCATACTTATACTACACCCGGCAAGTATGTACCTAAGCTGGTGCTCATAGACAGTGCAGGTTGCCATACATCAAGCTACGGAACAGACACTATAAAAGTAGATAAAGTACATGCCGGATTTACTGAAACCGGAGCCATCTGTATGTACGATACAGTTCATTTTAAAGACACATCTTCAGGATTGTTCTTCCCCGCAAATAGCTGGGTTTGGTTCACAGGTGATGGCGCTTCTTCTACTGCTCAAAATCCATTACACAACTATCACACTCCAGGTACATTCTCGGTTACACTCATCGCCTCCGATGCATCAGGATGTAAGGACACCGCTATCAATACCATCACTGTACATTCTTTACCAACTATAACTACAACTGGCGATACCACTATTTGTCCGGGAGACAGTGCTCATGTTTCTGCACTGGGTGGTGTATCATATACATGGATGCAAAGTGCCGTAGTGCAGTGCTCCACTTGCAACCCAACTTATATTACGCCCCTGGCGCCGGGTTACTATACGGTAACCGGCACAGATAGCTTTGGTTGTAAAAACAAAGACAGTGTCAAAATAACCTTCACCTACAAAACAATAAGCTTTGCAGGGCCTGGCGGGCAGATATGCACAGGACAATCCATCACCCTGTCCGATTCCGGGGCGCAGGTCTATAACTGGTCGCCTGCTAATGGCCTCTCAGACAGCCATAGCCCTAACCCTATAGCAAGCCCTACCGGCAGCACTACTTACCTGGCCATAGCTAAAACTGCAAGCTGCATTCCCGATACCAACTTTGTAAACGTCATCGTAAACCCATTACCAAAGGTTACTG
>JABDEZ010000006.1:0-41917 GCA_013286835.1 Bacteroidota bacterium | reverse complement strand
CAGCACTACTTACCTGGCCATAGCTAAAACTGCAAGCTGCATTCCCGATACCAACTTTGTAAACGTCATCGTAAACCCATTACCAAAGGTTACTGCACTAGGCGGCACTACAGTAACTGCAGGCTCTAAAGTAAACCTGCAGGCTTATGGGCCAAACATTGTTTCCTTCCTCTGGGACCATGCAGATCTGCTCAACTGCGATAATTGTACTGACCCCATAGCCACCATGCAGCAAACCACGCAGTTCAATGTAACAGCTACTAACCAGTATGGCTGCCAGGATTCTGCTCATGTTATTATAGATGTACTGTGCGATAAAAGCCAGGTCTTTATCCCAAACACCTTTACACCCAACGGCGATGGACAAAATGATGTCTTCTATCCCAGGGGTATCGGTATAAAAGTGGTGAAGTCTTTCCGCATCTATAACAGGTGGGGACAACTTGTCTTTGAACGTGACGATATACAGCTCAACGATGAACACAGTGGATGGGATGGAACATTTAATGGAGCAAAACCGGTACCCGATACTTATATCTATGCCATGGATGCTGTTTGCGACAACGGCAGCCCCATAGACTGGAAAGGTGATGTAACTTTAATAAGATAATGAAAGGCTCTCCGTAACAATTATTGGGAGACGTAAACAACGATCAATGAAATATTTTAGACTCCTTATCAGTCTATTCCTAATAGCAGGCATGCCTTTTCATGCACTGGCACAGGTGGTTGCTGGCTTTACGGCCAGCGCTACAAGTGGCTGTGCACCACTCATTGTCACCTTTACCAACACGTCAACCGGTGCCACTTCTTATTCCTGGAACCTTGGGAATACTAATACCTCTTTCCTGCAAAATGCAACCACCAGCTATATAACTCCAGGCACTTACACTGTAACACTTACTGCTACCGGCAGTGCGGGCAGCAATACCAGTACCATGCAAATTGTTGTAAATGCACCACCAACTGTTTCCTTTTCTGCCACAGACACTACTATTTGCCAGGGGGCTACAACAGCCTTTACAAGCACCACCAACATGCAGTCTTCCGGGGCAGGCACTTATAGCTGGAACTTTGGCGACGGCAATACCTCAACTATTCAAAACCCTAGCCATCCATATCCAACGTCAGGCTACTATAGCATAACACAAACTGCAACCAACAGTAACGGATGCAGTGCTTCTCTGGTAGCAAATAGCTACATACATGTACTAGCAAATCCAATAGGTCAGTTTACTGCCAGTAACAATAATTTTTGTGGCATTCCGGCACAGGTAACTTTTACAGATCAATCTACCGGCAATAGTGCACTAAGCCATGCATGGAGCTTCGGTGACAATAACACTTCACCCGCTGCTAATCCGGTTCATAATTACGGAGCAGGGGTATTTAGTGTAACAGAGATCATTACCGATAGTCATGGCTGTGTTGACACGCTTTCTGTGCCCAACGATATATCGGTGCAAAACGTTGTAGCTGCCATGAGCGCACCCGATACCGGCTGTGCAAATGCAAACGTAAACTTTGTTAATACCACACTAGGCACAAATGTTTCCAGCTATTGGCTCTTTGGCGATGGCAATACCGACTCCAATACCAATACTTCTCACATCTATACTTCAGACGGTACATACACCGTAACACTGGTCTCCTATATCAATGGCTGTAATGATACTGCTACCAAACAGATCTATATCAGGCCGGTACCTATTTCTACATTTACCTACACACCGGCCCATCCCTGCCCCGCGCCTGTTAATGTACAGTGCATACCAAACGCACCTGCCGGCTCTACATATACATGGATATTTGGTGACGGCACCCCTACATCTAACCTGGCTAGCCCGGTGCATACTTACAATTTGGATACATTTACCACAATATCAATGGTTGTAAATAATCATGGTTGTATTTATGTTGCTACAGATACAATAAAGATATATTCTGCCTTTGTAAGCTATTCAGATACTCCGATAACCAGAGACGGATGTGCACCAATAACAACATTGTTTAACGAACGATTGCTTACAACAACATTGGGTCTTCTATTCCCTGTTCCTTATCCATATCCCACTGTATCCTATTCATATGATTTCGGAGATGGCAGCCCCCTGTCCACTTCAACCAGCCCAACACATATTTATAATACCCAGGGCTACTACCATACCTCCATAACTTTGACCACATCAAATGGCTGCAATATTTTCGACACATCAAGCGTAAGAGCAGGGGCAAAACCTAGTTTAGACTCTGTTGTAGCGTCTAATCTTAATACATGCTCAAGCGAAAAAACCACCTTCCAGGTATATGCACATGGTGCACAACCGCTAGGCTACGAATACGTATTGTCACCTCCAGGATCCGCTGGGATTGGGATTAACCACACAATTGAACAAACACAATTCAAGCAGCCCGGGGTTTATCATCCCTACATAGTTGTTTTAAACTATGGGTGCCCTTCAGATACTGCCAGATTTACCGTCAATATAACTGGCCCCGAGGCTGTAGATAGCTTTCATATAAGTTGTACTAACCCGCTTAATGTAGATTTTGTATCAACATCTGTTGGCGCTACATCTATAAAAAGGTTTTTTGGAGATGGTGATACCTCAACATCTGCTCATATTAATCATACCTATTCTGCTCCTGGCAACTATGACGTAATGCTGACAGCCTATAACAATGTAACCGGATGCAGGGACACGACTATAAATCATCTTCAATTAACCATCTTTAAACCTAAAATAATAGTTCCCGATACTGCATTATGTAAATATGGGTACCTGCATTTCGCTTCCGGATATAACACACCCAATCCTCCCCCCATTACCCATAAATGGTTTATCAATGGTGGCCAGATCGATACCACAGCCCAGATCATCTATCAATTTCCGGCGGCGGGATTTTATTCAGTAATGTTGGTAGATGAAGATGCAGTTACATGCTTAGACACTACAACTCAAACCATTCTTGTGGCTCACCCTATTGCTAATATGACTGCTTCACCTACGCAAATATGCGCACCTGGGAGTGTTTTATTTTCAGATAGTTCCTATTACATTACAGGCACTTACCCAGTAAGCCATGCCTGGACTTTTGGTGACGGCTCTATGATCACTACTGCCAATAACACATTTAGTCACCCTTATACCACCGCAGGCACATTTGGTATTGAAGAAGTAGTTATAGACAATATTGGCTGTACCGATACTGTAATCAAGCTCAACTATATCAGTTCTCATAAGCCGGTAGCCAACTTTGCAGTCGCCGCTTCCAACAAATGTGCTTATGATACTATTACATTCGTAAATACGGGCACTCCCAACCTGCAGCATTTCTATTGGACCTTTGGTGATGGTAGCTCCTCTACCACTGCAAGCCCTGTACATGCTTATAGCGCTTCAGGTTCCTATACCGTAACACTAGCTGTTACAGATACTGCCGGCTGCACCGATACTATGGTTAAGACCGGCTACATCGGTATCTCCAAACCACATGCTGCTTTTGCCGAGATCAATGGTTCAGGGGTTTGTGTACCGCTTATCACCCAGTTCAATAACCTCTCTATCCGCGGCACTACCTATTCATGGTCTTTTGGCAACACCAATACCTCGGTAGCCACCAATCCAACCAATTCTTACACCACTCCCGGCAATTACGCTGTGCAGCTCATCACTGCCGATGCTCATGGATGCAAGGATAGCGCAACAGGACATGTTACTTTGTATGGTTACTCAGGCTCCTTTACTTACAGCCCGCTGGCAGGATGCCCACCTTTGAATGTCAACTTCAGTGCTGCCATTACCGGCATACCTTCCATTACCTGGGACTTCAGCGATGGTACTGTCACTTCACCTTCTTCTGGTACTACAACATCACACATCTACAATAGTCCCGGCAAGTATGTACCAAAGATCATTCTTGTTGACAGCAGTGGCTGCCACACCAGCAGTTATGGTACAGACACCATCAGGGTAGATAAGGTACATGCGGGCTTCACCGAAACCAGCGCTATCTGTGTCTATGACACGGTTCATTTTAAAGACACTTCTTCAGGATTATTCTTCCCGGCAAATAGCTGGGTTTGGTTCACAGGTGATGGCGGCTCTTCTGTTGCTCAAAACCCATCACATAACTACCGCACTTCAGGTACATTCTCGGTTACACTCATCGCCTCCGATGCTGCAGGCTGTAAGGATACTGCGGTCAACAGCATTACTGTCCATCCATTACCCACTATAACTACAACAGGTGATACTACCATTTGCCCCGGCGATAGTGCAAGGGTAGGCGCTGCCGGAGCGGTGTCCTATGCATGGGCTCCTGCGGCTGTAACATGCACTTCCTGCAACCCTACTTACATAACACCTGCAACTCAAGGTTACTACCTGGTAACAGGGACTGATGCTTTTGGTTGTAAAAACAAAGACAGTGTCAAAATAACCTTCACCTACAAAACAGTAAGCTTTGCAGGGCCAGGTGGGCAGATCTGTACAGGACAATCCATCACCCTGTCCGATTCCGGGGCGCAGGTCTATAACTGGTCGCCTGCTAATGGACTCTCAGACAGCCATAGCCCTAACCCTATAGCAAGCCCTACCGCCAGCACTACTTACCTGGCCATAGCTAAAACTGCAAGCTGCATTCCCGATACCAACTTTGTAAACGTCATCGTAAACCCATTACCAAAGGTTACTGCACTAGGCGGCACTACAGTAACTGCAGGCTCTAAAGTAAACCTGCAGGCTTATGGGCCAAACATTGTTTCCTTCCTCTGGGACCATGCAGATCTGCTCAACTGCGATAATTGTACTGACCCCATAGCCACCATGCAGCAAACCACGCAGTTCAATGTAACAGCTACTAACCAGTATGGCTGCCAGGATTCTGCTCATGTTATTATAGATGTACTGTGCGATAAAAGCCAGGTCTTTATCCCAAACACCTTTACACCCAACGGCGATGGACAAAATGATGTCTTCTATCCCAGGGGTATCGGTATAAAAGTGGTGAAGTCTTTCCGCATCTATAACAGGTGGGGACAACTTGTCTTTGAACGTGACGATATACAACTCAATGATGAACACAGTGGATGGGATGGAACATTTAATGGAGCAAAACCGGTACCTGATACTTACATTTATGCGTTAGATGCCGTCTGTGACAATGGAAGCCTTATAAACTGGAAAGGTGACATAACTTTAATAAAATAATACAACTAAAAGACTGATTACTTAAAAACCCCTGCCCCCAAATGAATAATCTTAGAATTTACCTTATACGCCTGTTCTGCCTTGTATGTATTGCAATGAGCAGCACAGCAAAAGGACAAGTAGTCGCAAATTTTGTTGCAGACCACCAAGCCGGCTGTGCACCTCTAATCACACATTTCACCAACACATCTACAGGTGCTGTATCGTATAGCTGGAACCTAGGGAATAACGCCACTTCCTTGCAGACAGATCCATCTACCAGCTACCTTTCACCAGGCACATATACAGTTATACTTACCGCAACAGCCGGCAATGGTACTACCAGTACCAAAACACTCACTATAACTGTATATGGCGTTCCACAAGTAAATTTTACGGCACCCACTACAGTATGTGCTGGCGCTGCAATCAGTTTTAATAATCAAACCAATGCAGGTGTACCGGGCCCAGTTACTTATAGTTGGAACTTTGGCGATGGTGGCACTTCAACCTCGCAAAACCCGTCACATACTTATGTCTCAGCAGGCTCTTACAACGTCAGTCTATTAGCAACCAACAGTCAGGGCTGCGACAGTTTGCTGATAAAAACAGCCTTTATAACGGTACTTCCGTTACCTACTTCCTCATTCACCGCAAATAATACGCATTTTTGCAATGCCCCTGTTACAGCTACTTTTACTGGGCAGGCCACAGGTAATGGCCCATATACATACGCATGGACATTTGGCGACAACGGGACTGCAGCGGGAGGCACACCAACACACAACTATCTCAGCAATGGCACATACACAGTTTCTTTAACTGTAACTGATGTGAATGGTTGCCAAAATACAGATGTGCAGCCCGCATACATAACTGTTGGTGGCCCGCATGCATCTTTTACTCCACCAGTTGGCTGCGCAGGTTTTCCTGTTACTTTAACAAGCAACTCAACTCCAGCCGGGGTAGGTGCCTATTGGGATTTTGGCGATGCCACAACAGGTGCCGGTGGCTCTACAACCCATACGTATGCAGTAGCAGGCACCTACATGGTAAAGCTAGTGGCAAATGATGGCACATGTTTAGATACCGTAATCTTACCAGTGGTTATCAACCCCAACCCTGTAGCAAGCTTTACATTTACGCCTAGCCAGCCATGCAGTGCACCTGCTACAATTTCCTTTACCAGTACCGCGCCTGCAGGCAGCAGTTATGCATGGTCATTTTCAGACGGCGGCACCAATGGTACAGCCAATCCAACTCATACTTTCTCATCGTATGGAATAGATACCGCTACCCTCGTCGTCACCAACAACAATGGCTGTCAAACCACTATAAAACAACTTGTTGGAATATATGATCTGTATGCCAGTATAAGCGCTCCGATAATACAAGGTTGTATTCCACTCAACACATCATTCATGGCCTACGATAGTACCACCATTTATGGAGCTGGTAATTATCCGTATCCGGTCACTTCATACGTGTGGCATTTCGGCGATGGTACGCCTACTTCAAACCAGGCGAGTACAACGCATACATATACCTCTGGCGGCAACTATACTGCGTATGTTACCCTTACCACATCCAATGGCTGCACTGCTACAGACAGCGTGCATATAGCTACTGCGCCCATCCCTCCCGTTACTATTACAGTTTCAACCACTCATATCTGCAATGACAGGATTGTTACATTTCATGCTACACCTACAAATGGCGCGTTATACATGTGGCACTACGGCGACCACTCACTTCCTGTTGGTGCCATAAATGATTCCATGGTTTCTCATCAATATGTTTCACCTGGTGTGGATACACCATACGTTGTTGTAAGTGTGAACGGATGTCAGGACACCGTCAAAGCCTTTAATATTCTTATAACAATAGACACTCCAAAATCTATATTTAACCCTGAATATCGTTGCGATACACTCACCAAAGTATTTTTCCTCAACATGTCTTTAGGTGCTACCACCAGTACCTGGTTATTTGGCGATGGCAATACAAGTACGGATACCAACCCGGTACATATATTCCCTTCATTAGGCACATATACCACGCAGCTTATAACATACAATGCAACCACTGGCTGTCGCGATACCCTGCAACTCCCGGTCATACTACACAGTACGCAATCGTCTTTTACAGCAAATGATACAGCCGTTTGTGTAGGTACAAATGTCACCTCGACAGCAGTTTATACCGGTGGGCCGGTTAACATTTACAACTGGTACGTAGATGGAAGTACTGTTTCAGGAGCTAACACTTATACAATGACCGACTCATTTTACATTAAAGGAAGACATAGTATAGAGTTGATAACAGAAGATGATCACCAATGTTATGATACCGCAATACGCAACAACTATATACTTGTCGCCAAGCCGGTCGACAGTTTCTATTTTTCACCTATTACTGGGTGTACCCCACTTACTGTTAAGTTTACGGACAGCAGTAAGGATGTAGCTGGTGCATATATAGTAAGTCATTCCTGGTTTTATTTTGACGGAGGAACGTCCCCCAATACAGGCGGATCAGTAACGCATACATACAATACAGGCGGCGTATATTTCCCAATGGAAACAATAATTGACAACCTGGGGTGTGTAGATACACTAACCAGCCCAACCCCTGTAACTGTAACAAAACCTACAGCATCATTTACCCCTACCACACTATTTCCATGCAAGTATATTCCTATGTCTTTTAACAATAACAGTATCAACGCTGTTACTAATTACTGGACATTTGGCGATAACACAAACTCTTCGCTTGTTGCCCCCCCTCATACCTATACACAAAACGGCAGTTATACCGTAACACTTACAGTAACAGATGCACACGGTTGTAAAGACAGTATGGTACGCAATGCATACCTTAATGTAAGCAACCCAACAGCAGGTTTTAATCTCAGCGATAGTGTAAGCATATGCTCTCCATTAATAGAAAACTTCACCAACACATCTGTAAACGCAGTAAGCTATCAATGGCTGTTTGGGAATAATTCTTCTTCAGCGCTACTTAACCCAAGCACACCATATAGCACCCCTGGCATATACAACGTAATGCTTATAGCTACGGATGCACATGGGTGTAATGACACAGCAACAAAACACCTGAAGGTATATGGATATTCTGGTGAGATCACTTATACGCCAATTACGGGGTGCAGTCCACTTACAGTAAACTTTATCGCTAACATTACCAATGTGCCACACATCACCTGGGATTTCAGCGATGGTAACGTGAGTGCCACTTCAAGTTCTGTAACTGCCACGCACACATACACATCACCGGGTGCCTATGTGCCGAAACTCATCATTAGCGACAGTACAGGATGCTCAGCATCTACAGTAGGTAAAGACACTATAAGGGTAGATGGTATTGTAGGCGGTTTTACCACCTTCCCATATCCGGTATGCATTTACGACACAGTCAAATTTCTTGATACATCGAAAAGCTACTTCACGCCTATTATAAGCCGTACATGGACGTTCAATAATACAACGGTCAACAATCTTACCTCACCTTTATATTATTTCAATAACGCCAACAATCTATCTGTAAATCTGGTTGTTGTTAATACCAATGGCTGCAGGGATACGGTCTCAGGGTCTGTCGCCGTGCATCCACTGCCTGTCATTACCGCTAGTACAGATACTGTTATATGCCTGCACGATGCCGCAAAACTCACCGCCGGTGGCGCCGTCTCTTATGTCTGGTCACCGGCTGCAAATGTCAGTTGCGATACCTGTGCCACTACAGCTGTTGCACCGCTTACAACAACCACATTTCTTGTAAGAGGTAAAGATGCATTTGGCTGTGTGAATACTGATTCTACACATGTCAGGCTTAAAACAAAGACAACAGACATTGTTGGTGCAGGTGGCGAAATATGCAATAAGCAAAGTCTTGCACTAAGCGATTCTGGGGCGCAAACCTATAGCTGGTTCCCTGCAACAGGGCTTAGCAACAGTACTATAGGCAACCCTATAGCATCACCATCATCCAGTACTAACTACATGGTGGTTGCCTATCAGGGCAGCTGCATACCCGACACCAACTATGTAAACGTTATCGTGCATCCCCTGCCAGTAGTAAAAGCTACAGCAGGCGAAAGCACCATCATAGCAGGCGGAAGCACTGACCTCCTGGCAAGCGGGGCAAACATCATTTCATTTCTGTGGGAACCAGGTGATCTGCTCAATTGCGACAGCTGCTCGCGGGCACTCGCAAAACTTCAGGAAACAACCACATTCACCGTCATAGGCAAAACACAATTTGGTTGCGAAGATTCTGATAAAGTAAGAGTACAAGTGCTTTGCGATAAAAGCCAGCTATTCATTCCAAATACATTTACACCAAACGGAGATGGACAGAACGACGTATTTTATCCTCGTGGGGTAGGCCTTAAGATCATCAATTCTTTCAGGATATATAACCGCTGGGGAGAGATGATCTTTGAACGTAAAGGCATACAGCTCAATGACGATAGCAATGCCTGGGACGGGACCATAAGTGGTGGCAAACCACTACCGGATGTTTATGTCTATGTTGTAGATGGTATATGCGACAATGGCTCACCCATTAGCTGGAAGGGCGATGTGACACTCATAAGGTAGCACCTGACATAATTGGCAATAATGAAATATCTTGCAGCATAAACATGCCGCACAATGGTGTATAGTCTGGTTGCAGCAACGGTATTGTTAGCGCTGCTAAGCCTTTATTTTTTAGCGCAAAGTCTTAATGGAAGCACAGGGCAAAGAATAATCCGGCTGCTATTCGTAATATCATTCGCATATTTCGTTTATCTCTACGGCTGCTGGGTATTTCTTTCCGTTTATTTAAAATACGCATTTGCTGCTGCTTCGCTTATTGCGTTGATGGTTGCAATATTTAAGCGCAGGAAAATACCAGGTAGAAGAAAGTCTGTTTATGCTCCATTATTTTTTGCATTCCTATTCACCTCATTAAATATAATGTACTTCACCGGCACCACAGGCATACCCGAGACTGTAGATCTTTCATTCCCATTAAAAGGTGGTAATTACCTGGTCTTCCAAGGTGGCAAAGGTCTGCCCACAAATTTATTTCATTACAGCTACCGTGGTGCCATCTACGCCATCGACCTCATAAAGCTGGATGATATGGGTAGAAGGGGCACACATATATTTTCTGCTAACCTCAACGATTATTATACTTTCGGTGATACGGTTTACAGCCCTTGCAATGGCAGGATCGTAAAAACCCAAAGCAGCAACCCAGACAATATTCCTCCCAGCCGCGAACGTGGCCCTACCAATACCAACCAGGTTCTTATTGATGCCGGACCTTACTTCGTATTCCTGGGGCACCTTAAACAATACAGCGTATTGGTGCATGAAGGTGACAGTGTAGTTGCCGGGCAAGCATTGGCACAGGTAGGCAATTCAGGTTTCAGTCTCGAACCGCACCTGCATATACAAGTGCATGCAAAAGAAGAGGGCAAACCCTGGTATAAAGGCAGGCCGCTTTATATACAATTCAATGGTCGCAGCTACCTGCTGTTCCAGCAAATAGATACTAAACATTTAGACAGATGAAGAAACAATTACTGGTTTGCATTTTGTGCATAACATATGGCATAACACATGCACAGTCAAACGATGAAAAAGCTATACACAATTTACTTGCGCAACAAGTCACCCAATGGAACGCCGGCAGTATAGATGGATACATGCACGGCTATTGGAATAACGATAGCCTGCAGTTTATCGGTCGCTCTGGCCCCAGGTATGGCTATAAAACTACGCTTGAAAAATACAAAGAAGCCTACCCCGATACTGCACACATGGGTAAACTTTCCTTCACAGTAACAAATGCCAAACGCCTTTCGCCCGACTATTTTTTTATCACCGGCCTGTGGGTTTTAAAAAGAACCGTTGGCGATGTAAGTGGTGCATCAACACTATTAGTACACAAAATAAAAGGGAAGTGGGTAATAGTATCAGACCATAGTAGTTGATCTTTAAAATAAATTGTACTGATGAATAACAATCAAGAAATAGCACACCAATGGTTTGCAGCTTTCAACAAACATGATCTTGAAAAGCTTCTTGCATTGTACGATGATGAAGCCCAACACTTTAGTCCCAAACTAAAAGTGCGTCAACCAGCCACAAATGGTTATATCAGTGGTAAAGAAGCATTAGGATCTTGGTGGCAAGATGCCTTTGACCGTCTTCCCACATTGCAATACGATGTACTCACAATAACAGCCAATGAAGAACGGGTCTTCATGGAATATATACGTCGTGTAGATGGCGAAGCAGACATGCAGGTGGGTGAAGTATTAGAAATACAGGATGGGCTGATTGTGGCATCAAGGGTTTATCATAGCTAGTTCACCAGCTAATTTTTCACCACCTTCATTACCTTCAGTACATTGCCGTTATCATCACTTATCGATAGCAAATAAACACCATCCGCTAGTGCTGAAATATCTAATTGCTTCGCTTCTTTGACAGTCATTATCAACCTGCTGTCCATTTCATATAGCGCCGCTGTTACAGGTATTGCTGCATCTACATAAACAGTAGTATTTGCCGGGTTCGGGTACACATTTATGCTTGTATTTCCTATAGTTGTATTGGGCACACTGCTGTAAGCAAAGTAATAATTAGCACTCATGCCAGTACATCCGTTTGCGTCAGTTACCAGCACTGTATAAACGCCACTCTGGGTAGGTGTATAATCAGCAACAGTTGCATTGGCTATTGCTGTTCCATTATAGTACCACTGGTAAGTACTGTATGCACTGGTTGCAAAGGCAGGCCATTCATACCTGATAACTGGCGCCGGGACAGAGCCTTCGGTAATTATAGCAGCTTCACTGTATGCAGAACAGCCATTCGCATTATCAGTTACTTTTAGTACGTACGTTGCGGGGAAGTTGGCTGGGTACGATGCAGCTGTTGCCCCCGTTATCGGTATGCCATTCTTATACCACTGGTAGGTTTCTGCACTGCCGGGAACACCCCCGCTAAGGCTAATGCTTGCAGTACTACCAGGACACAATACACCTTCTATCGGAGTGAGGAATGTATCAACAGGCGCAGGTACGGTGGTTACATTCAAGGGTGCAGATGTGGTCATGCATCCATTGTTCGATACTATAAGCTGGTACTGCCCTGCTGTTTTTGTGGTATAAGCATAGCTGGTAGCATTAGCCAGCGCAATTCCATTCCACAGCCATTGGTAAGTATAGTGGGGGTTGCCGCCAAAGGTTGTGGATAGCAGTAAACTATCGTTAGTGCATATCTGCAAAAAGCCGCCGGCATTGACAATAGAGGAATTCGGTTTAGGAGAGACCGTGGCAGCCACCGTTGTTGATGTAATGGAACAATTAAAGCTGTTGGTGATAAATACAGTATAGTTGCCTGTATTGTGTACCGTATAAGAATTACTTGTTGCACCTGCTATATCGGTGCCATTCAACTGCCATTTATATATGCTGCCTGCGCCACCAGCTTGCAGCATTATACTATCGCCCGTGCATACATGTATAGGTCCCAATGCGGTAACGGTGGTGTCGGGTATGGGATTTATAGTAAGCGCAATCGGTTGGCTCACAATCCGTGTTGCACATTGCTGGCTTCCGGTAGCGGCACAGGTAATGATATCGCCCGGAACCAAAGAGTTATCAACATAAATTGCTGCTGTACTTCCAGGTATCGCGATCCCGTTCCTTAGCCATTGGTAACCCGGTGTGCCGCCATTAACCACAGTCGCACTGAATGTAACCGGTGTATAAGCACAAATAGCAGCGTTCGTACTTGCTGCTATATTTACGGAACTTACTGGTATCGGCACAACCACAACTTTTATACTGTTACTCACAATATTAGCAACCCCGCTACAAGAGCTGGTTGTTGTTACCACACAGGTTACCTGGTCTCCTGTTACAAGTGTTGAATCTGTGTACTCACTATTATTTATCCCCACATTTGCCCCATTCTTTTTCCATTGGTAGGTAGCACTGCTGCCACTATTAGTTATAGCCGTAAATAAAACAGGCGTTTGTGCACAAACGGTATCGGTATTGGTGGCGATAGTAACTGCCGGCGCAGGAATAATTTTAATGGGGTAGTGATTCGGTTCGCCGGTAATGGGTTTATTGCTGGACACCATACGCATTCTGTAGCCTGTGCCGGCGGGGATTGTTGCAGGTATTTTGTATTTTATATATCCACTGGCGGTGGTTGCAGTGTCAGAGCCGATATTGACCGGATTCGCAAAACTGCCCGTTGTGTCAGATAACTGTAGAGTAAAAATATTCCCCGGAAAAACTATGTTGCCTAAATTAACAACATAATACAGCGAGTCAATAACGCCGGCACATTGGATCGTATCCAAAAACAAATAAGGGTCTATACTCAAGATTACTACATTGCAATTGTAAGGGTTAAGTACTACGCCGCTGACGTTGGTGGCGTAGATCGTTACAATATCTATTGCCCCATTTAACCAATTAGGATGGTTACCTCCGCTGCCAGGACTATAACCAAAAACAAGTGATGATTGTGTGTTTCCATAATTATATTGGTTAGTCCATTGTAAACTATCTACAAATGTGCTGTTAATGTATCTTTTTATACTTCTGCCGTCGTAAGTAAATGTAAGGCAATACCATTGATGCAATTGTATATAGCTGCCATCGTACCAAGCCGGAGCCGCTGTTCCCGCAGCAGAAGCCACAAATTCAGTATTGTTGGGGCTGTAAGTCGTGCAGCTATTATCATGTACATTATCCGTCAAGCTGACAGCATAAAAATTGCCGGCATTTTGTGTCCCATAGCTTACTATACCCTCTTCCTGACAGGTATCCGCATTAAACCCATCTATCCTCACTGCTGTTTGTATTGTCCATGTTCTCATGTTCCACAAAGTATCAAAAGGAATATCTATATGTGAATTAATTCCGTTAAACTGATATGCGGTAAATGGAATGCCAGACCTGCCTGTTGTGAGCGTGGCATTATAAACCACCCCATTGGCTCCATAGCCGGCGGCATTATTGGCATCGCCATTAAATTGCCATACACCTATTGCCTGTGCCTGCGCTGATGCAGGCACAAAAAAACACATTAAAAGGATTGATAGTAATATTTTCATGAGGCAACAGTTTTTTGTGCAGGGGTTTATCTATACAAACTACAATACAAATTTTATTTTTACAAATGCCATGCCTGCCAATTTGACAACAAAATACAATTGGAACATACATTGATAGGTACTGTTTAGAATCATATTTAGTAAAATCATAAATAGGTTATGCAAGAAAAAGGTACCATCTCGATACATACCGAGAACATTTTCCCGATTATTAAGAAATTCCTTTATTCAGACAATGAGATCTTCCTGCGCGAGCTGGTTTCTAATGCTGTTGATGCGGTACAGAAAGTAAAACGCCTGGCTTCTATAGGCCAGTACAATGGCGAACTAGGGCAGCTCAAGGTAACAGTCTCTTTCGAAAAGGAAGCCAAAACAATCACCATTTCAGACAATGGCTTGGGTATGACTGCCGAAGAGATCAAGAAATACATCAACCAGATCGCATTTTCAGGTGCCACTGAGTTTATGGAGAAGTTTAAAGACGCTAAAGATGCCAACGAGATCATAGGCAAATTTGGCCTTGGCTTCTACTCTGCATTTATGGTATCAAGCGAGGTGGAGATCAATACACTTTCTTACCAGGATGGCGCTGAACCCGCCCGTTGGATATGCGATGGCAGCACCGAGTTTGAAATAACAGAAGGCACACGCACTACACGCGGTACAGATGTTATCCTCCACATCAACGCTGATTCAGAAGCATTCCTCGATGAGCACAAACTGGGGCAAATACTTGAAAAATATGGCAAGTTCCTCCCTATACCCATCTACTTCGGCACAAAATCAAAATCGGTACCCGATGGCGAAGACGAAGAAGGTAAGGCAAAATATAAAACTGTAGAAGTTGATAACATCATCAACAACACTGTTCCTATCTGGACCAAAGCGCCAACAGACCTTACCGACGAAGACTACCTCAATTTCTACAAAGATCTATATCCGTTTGCTGAAGACCCTTTGTTCTGGATACACCTGAATGTAGATTATCCATTCAACCTTACAGGTGTACTCTACTTCCCTAAGGTGAAGAACGAACTGGATATACAGCGCAACAAAATAAAACTGTACAGCCGCCAGGTATTTATTACCGATGAGGTAAAGGACATTGTTCCCGAATTTCTCATGCTGCTGCACGGCGTTATCGATAGTCCCGATATTCCGCTCAACGTATCGCGCAGCTTCCTGCAAGCCGATAGCAATGTAAAGAAGATCAACAACTACATCACCCGCAAGGTAGCAGACAAGCTCGGCGATCTGTTTAAGGCAGACCGTAAAGGCTTTGAGCAGAAGTGGCCAGACATTGGCATCTTCATAAAATATGGCATGATCAGTGAAGAGAAATTCTATGATAAGGCAAAAGATTTCGCACTGTTGCAGAATACAAAAGACGAGTATTACACAATAGAAGAGTATGGTGAAAAGATAAAACCTCAGCAAACCGATAAAAACGGCCAGGTTATCTACCTCTATACCAACGATCCTGCAAAACAAGATTCATTCATACAAGCTGCCAACCGTAAGGAATACGATGTATTGCTGATGAACGGCCCGCTGGATAATCACTTTGTACAGCAGCTGGAGCAAAAGTTGGATAACATTGCCTTTAAACGTGTGGATGCTGATGTTGCAGACAAACTAATAGGCAAGGAAGAAAATCCACCACATATACTTACTGCAGAGCAGACTGAAGAAGTAAAAGCCATTTTCGATAAGGCGATCAACAAACCTTTGATGAAGGTAGAAGTAGAAAGCTTGAACCCCGAAGAACTGCCCGTAACTGTAACCATGGAAGAATTCATGCGCCGCATGAAAGAAATGGCCAAAATGGGCGGTGGCGGAATGAGCTTCTATGGCAGCCTCCCCGATAGCTACAACGTAGCTATTAATGGCAACCACAAACTCATAAGCCGCATACTTGGTGCCGGTACAGAAGAAGAAAAAATCAATCTGGCACGCCAGGCGTTCGATCTTGCTTTACTATCCCAGGGTATGCTTACGGGTTCTGAGCTTACCGCATTTGTAAACCGTAGCGTACAGCTCATATAACAGCATATTTTCCCAAAAAGTAAAAAGCCGCTTCATGCGGCTTTTTACTTTTATATCTGTTCCCAAAATCAGAAGTCTCTCCTTTAGCATTGCACTTATTCATGCTTACCCAGTAAATGGTTATTGGCCATCACCTTACCATCTGCAGATTTTGATATAATAAGAGACTCCGCAGGGCGCAACATCAACTCATCGAAAGCAAAGTAGCAGGGGAATTTATATTCTATCTGCCTGCACCAAACTGCCTTTGCATTCGTAGGCAGTTTAAAATAAGCTGACACTCTAAACCACATACCATTATTGTCCACGCTCTCCTTTCCGTTCATACGTTCTTCACGTATCATCTTTCCGGCACTGTCTATTATTTCAAGGCTATATTCAGGGCTTCTGTAATCACTTGCCTGCAGCAGCACCCACGCACTGCATTCATACCATTCATCAGCATATGCAGGGTGTACGGGTATCTTGGCTATGTATTGTTTACCATCGCCCACAAACGGCACAGCAGCACCATTGCCAAAGAATTTCTGCGCAGATCTTCCAGTATCAAAATGGTTCACATACCAGCTCCCTGCAGCAGATATACAGGTGTCACCTTGCTTCATACCCCGTGCAATATCCAGTACGCTATCATTATATTTTTTATCACTGGCCAATAGTTTGTCCGGGTACAAAGCATACACATTGCAATCTGAAAAGCTACCCAAAGGCACACTCACCGAGATCAGATATTTTTGGTCCAGGTCCAGCGAATCATTTTTAAAATGCAGTACAAGAAATGGCTTGTTGTTATGCATATCGTGCAGCAAAGGTTTGTCTGCAAACGGTCCACCCACCAGCCGCACTTGCTTTTCTGTTTGCGACAATGACGTGCGCGACATCATCACATTTACAATGGGCAAGTGTAGTTGCAAAGCAGGTTTTGCTCCCAGTGTCACCACCCACCCCTCCATTTCATGTTCCCATAGCTTCTCGCTGCCTATATGTATAAAGGGCAGTAATACCACTGCCTGGAAGTCACTGCCAACCATATGGTTCTTCCCCAGGAAATCTTCCCAGGTTTCCTGGTAGGCAGAGAATAACGTAGTGAAATTATAATACCCACTTAGTGCCGCATTGCGGGTGTGTTTCATATATGCTTTGCTCTCCCTCGCCCATATCAATATAGGTATCAATAGTATGGCCCAGGCCCATGGCGCTTTCTTCTGTGCCTGTAGTTTTGCATACCAGCTATACAACATCACTGCTGCATATACGGTCATGATGTAATAAAATATCCACCCAAACCTACCCAACGCTCTAAATTGCCTTAATATAGACATGTGCTCAAACAACCCCTCCATGTTCCATATGAATGGTATCCCCGAAGCCAGCAGCAGAGATCCAAATGCCATGAACAACCATATACCAGGGAACACTGGCGCTACTATCACCACCCCGTCTGCCTTCTTTTTCTTTGCTAACGTCACAAGTGCTATTATCAACCCTATAACGCTTACTACCGTTGCCGTAAGCCCTATGTATATATAACCCTCTTCCCACGTTTCACTAAAAGGATGGCCCGTATGTGCTGTTACAAATTTCCAAAATGGCGAGAGTGATGATGTTGTGATCAACGAAAGATTAGTAACAGTTTGCAATGCGCCATAAGGATAAACAGGCCTGTCCAATACCGGGTCTGTCAGTTTCATAAATACCGTCACCACAGCATATACACCAAGCAGGCAAAGTATGGGTGGTAGGGTGTGTTTCACTTTATTCATTGCAGCAGTACGATACATCAGCCAGTAACCTGCAGTGTACAGCGCTATCCAAACAAACAGCAACCCACCAAAATAAGGGTGTTGAAATGACATAAGACTGCCCAGTACAAATACGTACACCATATACTTTTTACCTCCTTGCATGTTGTACCGCACAAACCAGTAAAACAGCATAGGTACAAAGCACATATTAGCCAGCGCAAAATGCACTTCAAGCCGCACCACCTGCGGCGATAGAGAAATAATAAGTCCTGCGAATATAATAGCCGCCCATGGTGCCAGTTTAAATTGTAGTAGCGTCTTATACATATACACCACACCAACTACATAGCTAAGTGCAATAAACAGATTCATGATCGCCAGCACGGTCGATTTTTTGAAATGCACTACCTGGTTCAGGTAACTGATAGGCATGGTCAACAGCGATTGTCCGTCTGCATATACTATATGCTCGCCATAGGGGTAGTTCATTCCACGGTACCACACGCCTTTATCATACAGGCAGTGGTAGAAGTAAGACAGGTAATTTTTACCCGCATCTCCACCAAGGGTCATCATGCTGCTCTGCGGGTGTATCGCAAACTCCGACAGCATATATACAGTCATACATACGGCGAACACTATGGCTGCCAACAACCATAAAAATCTTTTCCTGGAGTTCATACCTGGCTTAGCGCAATAAAATTTTTATGAAATTAACAATTTCCGGCAGCAGCACCTTATAATTCATGGGGCGGAAGTGCACACCGGGGTTCAAGCTCACCGGTATGGCGCTAATGCGGTACTTCCCACTTTTAGATGCATTCCGTATAAACTCCAGGTCAAACAGGTATCTGTTGATCGTTGTAGCGAGGAACACAGATTTTATATCCGCCTTAAACCCTTTAAGCCCGCATTGGGTATCAGTAATGGGTATAGATAAAAAAAGACGGATGAAGAACTGCAAGAATTTTGAAATGATACGGCGCAGCCTGGGTACTTTCTCATAGTAAGCTGCATCTTTTACACCTACCGCTATATCACATATATTGTTTTGCAGGGCACTGTAAATTTTATACAAACTCTCATTGGTATAGGGAAAGTCAATGTCTGTGTATATAATAATATCACCGTTAGCCTGCGCTATTCCTTCCCGTAGTGCGTGTCCTTTACCTTTATTTATCGGCGATACAATAAGTTGTAAAGAAGGTATTCCCGTTTGCAACAGCTCAATATCTATATCACTTACTCCTTTACTCTGGCCATCCTGCACTACTATCAGTTCCGGCGCCTGTGCTAACAATGCACTGAGCAACCCATACTGGTGCACAATATTTTCAGCCCATCCCTGTGGTGGGTTATAGCAGGGTAAAACTATGGAAACGGGCATTCTCGGTCAGGCATATACATTAGGCCTTAAAAATACATGCTTTTGACTTTAGGTGCATAAATATCTACCATGCCATGCCGGGATATGCGCGTTGCATAAATTGCAGTTCGGCAAGCACATAGCCAAGATGTTCTGTATGTCGGCCATTTTTTCCTCCGGTATGCATCCATCCGTCGGCTGGTATTTGCAAGGTTGCTTCATTAAGTACAGCACTCGTCCTCAACTTCCAGTCTGCCCTTATTTGTTCCAGGTCTGTGCCTATATTATGCTGTAATGCCCATTTATCAGTGTCATTCATTATCATCAACTCACCACTATATGCCCATAGGTCATTTATGGTGGCTTGCATGCGGCGTGTACTTTCTTCAGTACCATCGCCCAGGCGTATCACCCATTCGCTGCTCCAGCGCATGTGATAATCCACTTCCTTCAAAGATTTTTCAGCTATTGCAGCAAGGCTTTCATCTGCACTGCTCAGCAATTTTGTGTAAAACAGGTGATTATATGTGTCGTAAATAAAAGATCGTGCAATAGTGTATGCCCAATCATTATTAGGCATTTCAACAAGCATGGTATTATAAAAATCCCAGCTGTCGCGCAAGTAAGCCAGGTCGTCTTCATCTATTGGCTTGCCTTCTGCAACTTTATTCTGTAAGGCAGTACTCGCAAAAAGTTGCATCTGCTCATCAGGCGCCAACTCGTTAAACAACGATGCCGCATACTGGTATAGGTTACGTGCCTGTCCCAGGTGGTCAAGGGCCATATTAGTTATGGCTATGTCCTGCTCCAGCACTGGTCCGTGCCCGCACCATTCACTCAACCTGTGGCCTATCACAAGTGCATTATCAGCTATCTGCAGGGTATATTTTATAAGTTCTTTACTCATCAGGATGTTTTATTGAATAACTAATTGAAGCAATATTGTTACATATGCGTCAACTCATCTGGCAAATTGTAAAACGTAGGGTGCCTGTATATTTTATCATTTGCAGGCTCGTACAGTATTTCAGCATCTCCCGGGTCAGATGCATGTATGTATTTACTTTCCACCACCCATATGCTTATCCCTTCCATACGCCTGGTATATACATCGCGTGCATTTTCTATTGCCATGTCTGCATCTGCGGCATGCAGGCTGCCTGCATGCTTGTGGTCAAGCCCTGCTTTACTGCGTATAAAAACTTCCCAAAGGGGCCATTCCCTTTTACTGTCTGCTTTTTGTGACATACCTGTTTACAATTACTATTTACAAAAAACAGCAACGGCTACAAATAACAGCCAATATGGCTTTTGTTCCTGTAGCCGTTGCCGGTATATTTATGCTGCCTTTTTTTCTTTCCGTTGCCTGCGTTTATCGCTGTATGCCAATGCGGCTTCGCGCACCCATTGCCCTTCTTCCCATGCCTTTCTGCGTACATCCAATCGCTCCTTGTTGCATGGGCCGTTACCTTTAAGTATGTTATAGAATTCGTTCCAATCAGGTGTGCCAAAATCATAGTGGCCTGTGGCTTCATTCCACTTCAGGTCTTTATCAGGTATGGTCAGTCCTAATATACGAGCTTGTTCCACAGTTACATCTACAAAACGCTGCCTCAGTTCATCATTGGTAAAACGTTTTATGCGCCAGCGCATACTTTGTTCTGTATGCGGACTGTCTGCATCCGGCGGCCCAAACATCATTAGCGATGGCCACCACCAGCGGTTCAATGAATCCTGCGCCATTTTCTTCTGCATTTCCGTACCGTTGGCAAGGGTCAGCATTATTTCATATCCCTGGCGTTGATGGAAACTCTCTTCCTTGCATATGCGTACCATAGCACGCGCATATGGCCCGTACGATGTCCGGCAAAGCGGCACCTGGTTCATAATGGCAGCGCCATCTACCAGCCAGCCCACAGCACCCATATCTGCCCACGATATAGTGGGGTAATTAAAAATGGAAGAATATTTTTGCTTGCCGCTATGCAGCTGCTCCATCATATCATCGCGACTGATGCCCAGGCTTTCAGCAGCACTATATAAATAAAGTCCGTGTCCTGCTTCATCCTGCACTTTTGCAAGCAATATAGCTTTGCGGCGCAGGTTAGGTGCACGGGTTATCCAGTTACCTTCAGGCAGCATTCCCACTATTTCACTATGTGCATGTTGGGCTATCTGGCGTATCAGCGTTTTCCGGTAGTCATCCGGCATCCAGTCCTTAGCCTCTATGGCCTGGTCTTTGTCCATCTTCTCATCAAAGTGTTCCTGGAACGAATGCACTGTCATCTGATAAAATGTTTTGTGGCTGTAAATATACTAAGAAAACCGCAAACATGCCTTTTCGGCAACGTTTGTGGTTCAGTCAATTACAGCATTCAATTGTTAAATATCGTGTCCTTTTAAGCCCCACCTTATTCACCTGCCATCAGCACCTGCCAGGCTTTTTCTACCTCTGCAGTATCCAGCAATTCTTTGGCATATATATGCAACGCGTTCTTTCTTGCTGTTTCATTATCTTCATATTCACGCATGATGCTCACTAGCCTGTCATCATACAGCACATCAGCAACTACAGGTACTGCCGTCACATTTCCCAACAGGCCAAGGTTATTCCCTGTTAAAATTCCGCTGTTGCGTATATGCGCCGGCAATGCATCCACACCTACTCCACAGGTCATATTAGGTTTGGCTACTTCAAACACAGCCGCTCCAGATGCACGACAATAATAATCGCCACCCATGCGTGCCACCAGATCTATTTTATGCGGATCTATCCTGCCTTCTGCATCCAGTATGTTATCATCTATGTGCATACACACTACCTCACATATCACCAGGTTTCCTGCACCGCCTTCCTGTCCTGTCTCTACTACTTGCAATACTTTGCACTCCAGCTGCACCGGCGATTCCTTTACCCTGAACGGTTTTACTATATCAGAGGCTATGGGGGTAAACCCAGCCTTCTGAAACTCATTTACGTTCTTCGGATATTCACAACTCGCCAGGCTTGTTTGCTGTACTATATTATAGTTGACAACGTTTATCACCACTTCCTTCGTGGCATATACATTCTCAAGGGTATGCTTAATCGTATTATCCCTTACTCTCCGCGCCGGAGAGAATATAAGTACGGGGGGCTTGCTGCCAAATACGTTAAAGAAACTAAAGGGCGATAGGTTAGCATTTCCTTCACTATCTATCGTACTTGCAAAACATATAGGTCGGGGTGCTATAGAGCCTAATAAGTAGGCATGTAATTGAGCGGTCTTTATCTCGCCGGGTACTATCTTCATGGCTGCAAAATAATTAAAAATCATGGTAATGAATTTGGAGCTTCCCAAATGCCCTCCCAACACCACACAATTGCAGCAAAACAAAAAGCCTGCAATTATGCAGGCTCAATATCTTAATAGAAATCCGATTCTTATTCTACAGACATCGGTACAGTCACACCTGTCTTATCCCATTGTATATTCAGGCTGGCATCGGTCACGTTAATGGTCAGCTTTTCAACAGGTGCATTCAATTGTTGCACTGGCACAGTTACATGCAGTACATCATTCTTCTTTATTTCATCGTACTTAAAAGACCCCCATTGTTTCAGCTTGTTGTTCAGTATAATGGTCCACTCATTCTTTTCAGGTGTGGTAAACAAAGTGTAGGTACCCGGCTTTACTGTCTTACCACCAAATTTGGTCACCTTGCTAAAAGTGATCTCTGTGGCTTCATTAGCGCCTGTGCGCCATACTTGTCCGTAAGGTACCAGGCCGCCAAATATTTCACGTCCTTTTTTAGATGGTTGGCCATAAGATATAGCCACGTTTTCGCTCTTAGCTGTTACCCGTGGGCTGGCTACTGTCTTTTCCTGGGCAAACGCGCTTGTTGCGGCTAGTGTGGCAATGGCAATAAATGAGGCTATTTTTTTCATGGTACTGTATTTTTTTTACAAAGTAAATGCTTTATTGATTAATCACAGGCATTCCCTACCGTAGTATTCTCATTTCATCTCACAAAAATTGCTTTAGAAATCTCTTTTTTGATGTGTTCATAACATGTGCATTTCATAATGTGTTAACATACATCTCATTATTATGTAACAATTATATCGGTATCTTTAATAGAACTAAAACGCATCCATATGCTATGGAGGACTTTTAAAGGTGAGCCATTAAAATTACCTATAAAAAAAGCAGTGGAAGATGCCATTGTACGCGAAACGTCTTTAGGGTATAAACTAAAAGTATGCATTGGTACAGACTCACAGGTAAAGGGACTGGAAACCGAGTTTGCTACTGTTATCGTTTTCCTTCGCGAGAAACAGGGTGGCTTTATGTTCATCTGTAACGACAGGACAACCACCAGTTACTCCATAAAAGAAAGAATGCTGGTAGAGGTGGCAAGAAGCATAGAAATAGCCTACGAACTCTGCGATCTTTTTAATCGCTACGATATTGAAATGGAGGTGCATGTAGATATAAACACCAGCCCTCATTTTAAAAGTAACGAGGCCTTGCGCGAAGCGATGGGATATATATTAGGCATGGGATTTGCCTTCAAGGCCAAACCAGAGGCATTTGCAAGCAGTTGCTGCGCCAATAAAATTGTAAATTAATTCTTCACGTACTTGCGTCTTTGCCGCTATCTGCACCTTTAGCCATGCAGTATCCTGTTGCTCAGATAAAAGATCACGCCAAGTGCTAAGAAAAATAAAATCCCACGATAAAAAAGTTTGGCGTTAAAACGCGCTCTCCTCTTCGACGACCTATAAGACATACTATTTATTCATTATTGCTTAATAGGACTCACAATATCGTACTCCAGTTTGTTGTTCCCGTTAACAGCAGTAACGGTAAAACCATGCTCCCTAAGCTTTTCTGAAGTCTCCGGGTTGATTAAAGAAAACCGAAGTTGCAAATGCCCATGACGCTTATAATCCTGGAATTTATCTAATATCATTTGATATTCATCCGTAACGCTCATATGATTTTTCCCTTTAGCCATTAATAGAAATTAATGAAATGATACAAAACTGTAGAATAAAGTTAATGCGTATTTAACTCACTATCAAACAAAAAAACACTTTAACTTTTTATTAACAATTTTGAAGCGACAGGAATATCCTATATGTATTAATGTTAACTTAACATTAATTTAAAGTATTAAATAGATGAAATTTTACCGCAAAGGAATTGCAGCTTTGCAGTATTAGGGGTGGTTATCACTAAAAAATACCCTCTTTTATTTCTTGCCAAAGGGCATTGTAGCATATAGCAGCATAGCTAGAAGGCGCAAATGCAGGAACAGGTGCATTGTATATCCCCATTTTCTCAATGTCTGAAAGATTGGGAATATAGTGTTCAAAAAACTTCTTGTCTTTATATAGCTGCTGCATCACATCGCTGTGCATACTCTTGCGCATGTCCACCATTGTAAAGAAACACATCAGCTTGTCTATGTCACCCTTCTCCCCTAAATGTTCTTTTACTTGCTCATAGGTGCGGATAGATAATGTGGTGGGTATCACCGGCATAAGTACAGCATTCGAAGCATGAAAAATATTATCTGCAAGTATAGAAAAACCGGGTGGACAGTCAAAAAGTACAAAATCATAGTCATATGCAATCTTTTTTAGCAAAGTCTTTAATTGCTTTTTAGATGCATGGTGATCCAGCAATATGTCCATCTTTCTTGCCGATGTGTCGGCTGGTATAATGTGCAGGTTCTCATAATCGGTCTCCATTATGATGTCCTGTATGTCTACTCGTTCTCAAGCAGCTTCTTTACATTATTCTTATGGCTCGGGTGTGCTTTGTAGTAAAAGCTGGCAGCCCCCTGTGGATCCAGGTCCCAAAGTAGCGTTCTGTAACCGTCACGGGCGCTCAGGTATGCAAAGTTTACGCACGATGCTGTTTTACCCACCCCACCTTTAAGATTGTATAATGAAACGATGAACATAGCGGAAGATTTACATTTTCACTCTAAATAATAAAACTAATGCAAATATTCTTTACAGGATATTATTTTCCTTTATCCTTTGGCTGGTCGGGCTCCTTACCACCTATATTAAATATCCTGTAGCCCAGGCTCACACCTGCTTCATCGGGCTTCTGGTAGGCAAAAGACTGTCTGTTTACTATAACATTCCCACCTTTACCGGTCACAAAATATTGTATGTCTTTTTTATTACCGTTTTTCACAAAAACAACATACACATCGGGCGCCGGTATTGCCAGATCAGTCACCCAGTTTATATTGCATGCTTTCAACCTGTCTGCAACTTCTTTATCCACAGCGCCGCTTATATGCAGGTTCATATTCATTTGCAGGCCTGTATAAGGCACAAGCTGCGGGTAGGTGGCGTACAAGCGGTACATCCAGTCATTATAAGCTACATTATCCTTACGCTCTTTTGCACATTCCGCTTGCGCCTGAAAAACTCGGGCTATAAAAAGCTTCTCAAAGTCAACATCAATATCTGGCGATCGCAAAATGCCGTCCAGCATGGTCCGCGCATATTGGTAATTACCTTCTTTTATCTCCAGCAGGGCTACAAAAAGTTGAAAATATTTGCGTACATATTTACGGTCGTCAGTCAGGGCTTCTTTCCTGAACTTATCTAAAAAGTAACTGGTACTAAAATCTTTTATCAGGTACCATATCTCGTCCCACGATACCGTACTCTCTGTAGAAAATAGCTTGTAGATCACCATATCCCTTTCCGGGTTCTGCGAAAACTGGTTAATGATCAGGAATTGCTGCAGATATTTGTCCACCTTCAGGCTGGTCATGTTGGCCAGCACACGCGGATTATACCACCAGTTGCGGTTTTCAAATTCTTGTTGCTGAAAAGCCGCATCTTTATTAATAAGTTTCAATAGTTGTATGCTGAAATCATATTGGCTTTGCCCAAGTGTAGTACCAATGTGCAACTCTTTAAAAGATGCCGCCTTATCTGCGTATCTGTTTGCTTCTTCTACTTGCCCGTCATAAAGCATACACCGTGCAAGGGCTATATTATACCATCCAAATCCCGGGGTTGATCCTGCAGATCGTATCATATCCCTCATAAGGGCTGCACCTGTTTTGGGCTGCGCTTTATAGTTATCTATTATCGATGAATAGTATGCCCACTCCTGCAGACGTTTATCACCACCATCGCTACTTACAGACTTTTTATACTCACTCTCAGCAGTCCTGAAATCACCACATATAGCTCTGAATGTAGCATAGTTATTATGCGGGAATATAGGGCTGTTGCGCAGCAGGTTAAAGTAGTACTCTGCAGAGTCTATATTGATAGAATAACTGTACAGTATAGACTTGTAATGGTACACCCCAAGTATGTCATTTGCCTCATATCCCGGCGGAAAAATATGTGCATTAGTTACTTTGTCTCTTTTTATTTTATGCAAACCCGAATCCAGCATCCTGTTTGCAAGCGCTTCATTCTCCTTAATAGAATTTTTCAGGAAGGGATATTTGGTACTGGTATAAAAACGGTTGCGGTGCACCGTCCAGCCCAGGTAGTTATAAGCATCCATATAAAAATCACGCTGAAAATTCCAGTGCAATACCCTGCGTAACAACAAGTAAACTTTTTCAGCTTCATCCATATTACTATAACAGTTCATTAAGTATAGCGCCGTTAGCGTATAGTCTATATCAAACTTATAGGCAGGGTAATACACCATCAGGTTGTCAGTACGTGTAGCCAATTGTTTTCTGTAGTCACGCTCCAGCAAACGCAAGGCATGCTCCAACGGTACCGATGCATTTTTAAAACCCAGGTAGTCTGCTGCGTGATTGTATTTATACGCCCCCTCATACAGCCACCCAACATAGTAGGTGCTATCCACACGCAAAAACTCGCGCGATCTGGGCAGCGCATCCTCGCTGTTCACATTCACCCCCATACGTTTGGCATCTATTTCACTGCGCGCAACCAGTTTGGCAGCCGGGTGTGGCGATGCAAATTGTACTATCTGCTGCTGCCCTTGCTGTTGTGCCTGTTGGCCCTGGGCATAGCACAGGCAGCCGTACAGCAATACAAGTACGGTACAGCAATAAACATATCCTTTTTTCAGTAAGCCGGTCATGTGTCGGTACAGACGGTGCAGGTTTATTCAATAGTGAATCATGGCTGTATATAACTTATACATTTTATACATTACCATGCAAAATTAGGCATATAGCTTCAGGCGGGCTAGTCTTTCAGCCTCTTTATTAATAATGCCATCCAATGCTTTTTGCCTGCCTTCTTTGTTGCGGTATATAAGCCTGTGGTCTATCACAGCATGTGCTATATCTTTTACATCATCCTCTATCACAAAGGTGCGGCCACGCACCAGTGCATATGCGCGCAAACATTTCAGAAAAGCAATACCACTGCGGGTCGATGCTCCAAGTGCTATATCCTGGTGGCTGCGTGTATTGCGTACTATATTGGCTACTGCTTTTACTATTTCTTCATGCACATACACCTGTCCTGCCTGGTCTTGTAGCGATAGTATGTCTGCCATACTAAGCACTTGTTCCAGATGCACCAGGTTGTTGGCTATATTCAGGTATTCACGGTATATATTAAGCTCTGTTTCTTCATTCACATACCCAAATATGATTTTCATGAAAAAACGGTCCAGCTGTGCCGCTGGCAGTGGGTAGGTTCCTTCCATCTCTACAGGGTTCTGTGTAGCTATGGTAAAGAAGAGGCGCTCCAGCTTCAGTGTTGTATCGCCAACTGTTATCTGGCTTTCGGCCATAGATTCCAGCAGTGCGCTCTGCACTTTGGGCGAGGCCCGGTTTATCTCATCTGCCAAAAGTATATTACAGAAAAGAGGGCCTTTTTTAAATACAAATTCTTTGTTGCTGTCGTCAAAAATATGGGTACCTATCAGGTCCATTGGCAACAGATCTGGCGTAAATTGTATGCGCTTAAAAACAACGTGTTCCTCTCCCCTTGCGCCGCTTATACATTGTGCCAGTGTACGTGCCAGTACGGTTTTACCGGTACCGGGGTTGTCTTCCATAAGTATATGGCCACCGGCAAGCAGGCAGGTAAGCACAATCTCCACCTTGTCGCGCTTACCGCGTATTACTTTTTCTACCTGGTTTATTAGATGTTGTATTGCTTCTGTAGCATTTATTGCTGCCGGTGCTGCTGTATCTTGTTCCATCATACAATATTTCCTTTATACAAGTTTACACATTTATATAGTGTAGAAATAAAGCACGGTGGTAATTTTTTGTGAAAAGATGTTTTATTGCTTAGTCAGCAGGGCTTTCTTTACATTGTTAATTTCAGTGGCCATAAAGATCATAGGTATCAATATCAGCAAGGCGGCCAGTGCATTGCATTCCCAGTCATACTCGCCGCCAATATTTAAAGAGCGGTGTATGTATTCTGCTGTCACAATAATACCCGAAAAAAGTATCAGCAATTTTAAAAAGCCCACCAGTTTTGCCATACTGCTGTAGTAGGCTTCAGTTCTCTTTATACCTGGTTTTTTGGTGGGGGTGTATGTAAATTTCTCAAAGTAACTCACCAGCAAGTATAGCGACATTCCTATAGCTGGTATAATAAATACCTGTGTCTTATTACTAAACTTGTCCGGCAATCCGTCTGTAAAGTGTATAGGTATATTAAACGGCAGGTTAATATAGCCTACTATTGCTATCAGGCAAAATAATATCAGCAGCAGCGTACAAGCTCTCCCTATAAATTTATCGGCACTTAAGTGATGCTTGTCAATTGGAGCACTATATTTCAAGATAAACAAATTTAACGGATGATATTTCTGTTAATTATCGATTAAGTAAATGTAATTAGTTTATTCATTAAAGTTTAAAAAAAATGGCAATATAGTTTTACACATTTTAAACATAAAAATGTGCAAAACGCTGATAATAGACGACGCACGTATTTACACAACAAAATCTAATATTTTCACAATAAAATATACAATCCCATTATTTACATATTATCTTCACACCTCTAAAATTTATCTATGAAAAAAATAATTTTATCTGTTTTTATAGCATCCGCAATAAACAATGTAACAAGTGCTCAAACTTTATTTGGTCCCGAAGTTGGCCTCAACCTTACCAACATAAAAGAAAAATATGCTGGGGCCTCTATTAGCGGCACAACAAAGCCGGGGTTTAAGATCGGCATCGTAACAGACAACTACCTGGGCAGCAACCTTTATTTGCAGCCAGGACTTTTCTTTTCAGCTAAAGGCACAAATTCCTCCCAGGGTGACAAAATCGGGATTAACTATATCGAGGTACCTATTAACTTGCTGTATAAGTTCAAGACAAATACGGGCAACTATGTTTTCGTTGGGGCGGGACCTTATTTTGCAGTTGCCGTTGGTGGGCAAGCTACATCTAATGGCTATACAGGTAAGATCAACATTGGCTCTTCTGAAACCGACGACGTAAAGACTTTCGACTTCGGTTTAGGATTTAACGCTGGTTACCAACTAAGGCAAGGTCTCTTTTTCCGTGGTCAGTATCAATTTGGTCTGGTTAACATAAATCCCACTCACAACGCATACGGCAGCGATGCCACTGTAAAAAACAATGGCTTCAGCATCACAGTCGGTTGGCTATTTGGCGACAAGGGCCATCCGCACAAGAATAAAAAACCAATCAAAAAATAAAGATAGATATAGTAAAAGGCTTGTTTAACTTATCATTTAAATAGGCCTTTTTACTTTGCCACTGCGGTAGGCAATAGCACGAACAACGAACTGGCTATTCCACTACCGTTGCAATGATACTAAACGGTCATCATTAGGCCGGAGGCAGTAAAGTTTAAAAATTTAGGTGTCTCAGCACGGTTTCATTCCATCATAATAAATACCCATGAAGAATATCCTTCTAATTATTCTCGCAGCTGGGCTTGCAGTAGTTGCCCATGCTCAAGTAGCTCTAGGGCCGGAGATAGGTATCAACTTTTCGAACATAAAGCTGAACAAGGAGTACCAAACAGGAGAACACGGATTCAGGGGCGGTGGTATTTTAGATGTACGACTTGGCAAAAATTCAATTGTTTATTTTCAAACAGGCGCATTTTTCTCAGTTGAAGGTGCCGGTTTTGGCTACGGTATGAATAGCGGCAAACTGGTCATCAACTATCTGCAAGCACCCGCAAATCTCGTCCTTAAATTCTGGACGGTCGGCGACAACCATTTCTTTATGGGTGTTGGCCCTTATGCGGGCTTGGTTGTTGGCGGTACAGCAACAGAAAACGGCGACACGCGAAAAATAATTACCGGTCGAAACGCTAGTAAAGATGACATTCGGCCAAACGATATTGGTTTAGGCTTCCAGGCTGGTTACCAGTTCACATTCGGACTGTTCTTTCGCGCCCAGTACGGCTTCAGCATTATGAATATAGCACCCGATGAGAACTCCTACGGTGCCAATAACCAGATCACAGCAAAAAATAGTGTGTTTAGCTATTCCGCTGGTTGGCTGTTCGATAACATACACTTTCATAAAAGAAGAAAAGCATATTACGGAAAAAAGGGTTGGTAATAGAGATATGAGAAAGCGAACAGCCTTCCCATACCTGGTGCAATACCTACTTACTCTGCAACCGTATCACTGGCACCAGCATTTCCTCTAGCGATATACCTCCATGCTGAAAAGTATTCTTATAATAATTTACATAGTAGTTATAGTTGTTAGGATAGCACAGAAAAACATCGCCCTTTGCAAAAATAAAGGTCGAGCTTACGTTTGGCCGGGGCAGTCCTGCTAGCTTAGGGTCGCGGAAAGCCAGCACATCCTTTTCTTCATATTGCAGGTTGCGCCCGTGCTTGTAGCGCAGGTTAGTGGTCGTCTGCCTGTCGCCTACACATTTGCTAGGTGTCTTTACACGCTGCGTTCCATGGTCTGTAGTCAGTATGATCTGTATGTCTTTATCTGCAATTTTTTTCAGTGCGCGGTACAATGGCGAGTGCTCAAACCAACTTACAGTTAGCGACCTATACGATACTTCGTCACTGGCCAATTCCTTCAGCACTTCCATTTCTGTACGTGCGTGCGAAAGCATATCCACAAAATTATAAACGATAACAGTCAGGTCGTTTGACAGGTAATTATGGATGTTATCCTCCATATTTTTACCATTCTCATTATTGGTGATCTTCAAATATTGTGTCTTCAAATGATCCAGTTTCAATTGCTTCAACTGGTACCTTAAAAACAACTCTTCCGATAAGTTCTTGCCACCTTCTTCGTCATCATTTTTCCACTCCAGCGGAAATTTTGCTTCAATATCTATTGGCAACATTCCCGCAAATATGGCATTACGCGCATATTGTGTAGCTGTAGGCAATATGCTGTAAAACATATCTTCCTCCACCACCCTGAAAGAATCATTGATGATAGGCTGCAATACCTTCCACTGGTCATAGCGCAGGTTATCTATCACCACCAAAAAGGTAGGCTTACCTTGTTGCAGGTATGGGGCTATCTTTTTCTTAAACAACCTATGCGAAAACAACGGCCCTTCCTGGCTGTCTTTCTGCACCCAGTTGCTGTAGTTTTTAGAAATGTATTTAAAGAACTCTGTGTTAGCTTCTGTTTTCTGCGACTGAAATACTTCCATCATCTCTTCACTGTCACTTTTCCCCATTTCCAGTTCCCAATATACCAGGCGCTTGTATAGTTCCTTCCACTCTTCATGGTTAGGGCCAGAGCTTAGTGCCATAAACAGGTTCCTGAAATCCTGCTGGTACGCATTTGTGGTCTTTTCAGATACCAAACGCTTTCCATCCATTATCTTCTTCAGCGATAGCAATACCTGGTTAGGGTTCACCGGTTTTATCAGGTAATCTGTTATTTGTGAGCCTATCGCATCGTCCATTATATCTTCAGCCTCATTCTTAGTTACCATCACTACCGGCATCTGTGGTTGCAGCTCTTTTATCTTCAAAAGCGTTTCCAGGCCTGTCATGCCGGGCATACTTTCGTCCAGTAGCACCACATCTATATTTTTCTCCTTCAGCAATTCCAGCGCATCATAACCATTGGTCAGGGGGGTCACCTCATAACCTTTGTTCTTCAAAAAAAGTATTTGGGATTTCAATGAATCTATTTCGTCATCTACCCATAGTATCTCGCCTTGTGTGCTCATAATTGTTGCGGTCTGGTTTGTTGTGTGAGGATTGATTTGCCTGCCAGATAGCCGATAAATTTACATGACTATTTTTTTATATTGTAGTGTTTAACGCAATTTTGGCAGGCATAAGTGTTGCAATAACGTGCGAGACCTATTAGTATTGCATACTAAATAAATTTTATGCCAACAATAACAGTACGCAGGGCCGCAAAAAACGATTGCCCAAGGATGCTGGAACTCATAAATGAACTCGCTGTGTTCGAACGTGCACCGCATGAGGTCACCGTAACACTCGCGCACTTTGCAGAAAGTGGGTTTGGCACCAACCCTGTTTGGTGGGCGTTTGTAGCAGAAGAAGCAGGTATAGTAATAGGCTTTGCACTATACTACATACGTTATAGTACATGGAAAGGGCAACGCATGTACCTTGAAGATATACTGGTTACCGAACAACACCGTGGCCGCAATGCAGGCCGTTTGCTCATGGATCAGCTCATAACAGAAGCTCGCGAAAAAAATCTTTCAGGCATCACCTGGCAAGTGCTCGACTGGAATACACCAGCCATAAAGTTTTATGAAAAATACACCTCAAAATTTGACGGTGAATGGGTGAATGTGAGTATGGATATTTAGACCTCAATCCATTTTTCGTCTATTGGCTATCATTATTACTAAATAACGGAAAGACGGTTTACTTCTCACAAACTGTCTTTTTTATACTCTGTATTTCTAGCTGAATATTATCTCATCACTTATTACGCATTACCACCAATGCGTTAACACTAAATAACAGTATATAACACAAGTTAACCTACTCCCGGTAGTTATGAAACTAAGTTTGTAAAGACAGGATAGCACGTACTCTGCTTTCCACATCTATACAAACATTAAAACCGGAAAAATGAAAAAAGGATTTTTACTCGTTTGCCTTTCTATTAGTTCACTTTGCTCTTTCGCACAGCGCAATGCAGACTTGGCCCTAACTATGTCATCACCTAGTAGCAGCGCCCCAGTCGTAGGTTCTTCAGCTTTTAATTTTACGGCAACCATTACCAACAACGGACCAGATGTAATTAAAACAACAGATACATTGGTGATCGCATTTCTTCTCGACAATGGAACATCTCCCGTAAGTTTCATTTATAGTGGTCAAACTTATTCTTCACTTGCCAGTGTATTTAGTTCACAATTAGCATCAGGCGCCAGTGGTAATATAAATGTATCTATTGCACTGGCTACATTTCCGGGAACAGGCACTCATAGCTTTTGTGCCGTAGCGCTCGCCCTTAACAGAAGTCACGATTCAGTTCATGATGCGCAACCGGCAAATAATAAGGCCTGTGCTAACGTAACCGTTCAGAATGCCACTTCCGTCCCTGTCATATCAGGCGATTATGGGAGTGTAACCGTATATCCAAACCCGGCAATATCTGCTGCAAATATTAAACTTGAGCTGCCAGCCGATGAAGAAGTAAACATTTTACTTGAAGATATGTATGGGCGTACTGTTTACAGCATCCCTAAAGGAACGGTACAAGCTGGCACTTCTACCGTTCATTTAGACACACAAAATTTACCTGCAGGTACATATATATATAACGTACAAACAGGCTCGGGCACAAATCGCGGCAGGCTTGTGGTAGCACATTAGTGTCAGCAAGCTTTTCATAGGCATATCTACAGCTTTTTTTGAATGAGGTAGGTTTATCCAGGCAGGTACCCCAAGAGGGCCTGCCTTCTTTTATTATAGCATTACTGTTATCCATAAAGGGCTTAGTGTTATTTAGTGTTAATACCCCTGCACCCTATCGCATATATCATTACTTTTATAAGAATGGTTATCAGCAAAATTGTTTAGGCTCGTATGTATTATGTATAAACACCTAAAGGCTATTTCTTTTAATAAACTCGCCTTGTATATGGCGATGATATTGTTTGTAGTGGCGTTCCAGTCTTATTGGTTATGGGACAATTATCGCATGCAGAAGAACGGGTTGCTAAAAGAGATAGAAAATAAAGTTCAAAAACAGGCGCTGGCGTTAACGCTACAAGAGTTAGCCGGAAATATCCAAACTACAGGTGCAGACAGCAATACCAATACGTCATTTGCTTCAGCTATAAAAAAGGACACTTCTGTCTTAGATGATAATCCCCAGAAGGCGACCAAAAAGGACCTCCAGGAATACTCAAGATTATCGTCTATCTCTTTTACACTATCCAACCCTTCAGTGTTGATCGATGATAATAATCACGATAGTGCACTCTATTACTTCTTAAATAAGAACATGCCCGAGCTTGGCGGTATTAACGGTAACAGCATCGTTATCTATAATCATTCACAACATGGCTTTAGATCATACCCCCGTAACAAGCCTTTTATTAACCAGAACAATACATTGCCTATAGCTGCTAAATTAAATTACGGTTCTAAATTCCAGGTACATATTCGTCACCTGAATTTAATCGTATTACATAAAATGTATAGCACTTTTATCTTTTCGCTATGCTATCTTCTACTTTTTGCGGCAACAATGTTCGCAATAATACAAGCAGACAAACAAAGTAAAAAATTGCTCGAGAGCAAAAACAATTTTACAAACAATATGACGCATGAGTTGAAAATACCATTATCAACCTTGTTTCTGGCTACCGAATCGCTGGATAAGTATAGTAGCCACGCCGACCCTAAACAGGTGCAGAAACATGTTTCCATTATTTACAGTGGCTTACATCAACTATCAGATATTGTAGATAAAATCCTGGCCACAGCACGCTTTCAGCAGCACCAGGTACGCCTGCATTGTCAAGCCGTAAACATTAGATCTTTAATTGAAGAGGTACTGAAAAATATGCACTTACAATTAGCGCAGAAAAAAGCCACAGTCGATATTTCCGGCATCCCTGACAGTGCATATATCTATGCAGATTATGAACAAATGTTGCACGTTATTTTTAATCTTATCGACAATGCTATAAAATATACAACTGCCGATCCATTAATAACGATCTCATTAAAAAAACACAACAATAAGTATGCGATACTGCTAAGAGATAATGGTAAAGGTATCCCTCAGAAATATTTCCGGGAAGTATTTCAGCCTTATTTCCGGGTACCTGAACAGGATATGCATAATGTAAAAGGATACGGCTTAGGGCTCAGTTTTGTATTTCATATCATCCGCCTGCACTCTGGTAATATACGTGTGTTGAGTTCAGGAGAAAATGCAGGAACGATCATAGAAATAAAATTGCCGGTGCACGATGTCTAAAAAACATGTCTTATACCTCGAAGATGATCATCAGCTGGGTGAACTTACGTCAGAATTACTGGAGAAAGCCGGGTTTGCTGTAACATGGGCTAAAGATGGCGCTTCAGGTCTCAGTAGGTTTAGAGAGCAGCAATTCTCCATTTGCATTATAGACATTATGATGCCCCGGCTTGATGGCTATACACTTGTAAAAACGATACGTACCACTAATGCCTTAATTCCCATTATCTTTCTCTCTGCCCGGGTACTTACAGACGATATTATAAAAGGATTTGAAATAGGTGGCGATGACTATATGAGAAAACCATTTAGCATTGAGGAACTTATTGTTCGGATGAAAAGGTTATTAAACCGGCATACCGTTGAATCAACAGGTCAGAAAATAGTAACTATTGGCAGGTATGTTTTTAATTATGAAAATCTTGAACTAAAGATTGATGATCATACAGTAGCGCTTTCTCCACGTGCAGCCGAATTGCTTTACCGCATGGCGATCGATAAAAATAGAACATTACTCCGGCGCGACACATTACTTGACCTGTGGGGCGATGATACTTTTTTTAACGGGCGAAGTATGGATGTGTTCATTTCTAAGATCCGGAAGCATTTATCAGCAGACGACCGCATAAAGATCATCAATATTCGGGGTATGGGCTATAAACTTATAGTTTACTCTTAAGGTTTATTCCCTTATAACTACAACTTCATAAAACCCCGCTTCAAATATCCCGGGCAGCGGTACACTTTCAGCTGGAAGGAAAAGTTGATCACAAACACAAGGTACTGGTCTTTAGTACTGGCGTTGCCACGTTGCTTACCTGCTTCGCCTAGTGTGCTGGCTGGGTTGGTTACCAAAGTACGGTTCTGTAGCAAATATGCAGGATTAGGGTATCCTGGAGGGCCTATCGGGAAGTTTGCAGCGCCCACATAAGTAGCGTGTACATCATCCAGGTATCCTGTAGTGGTCAGCCGGTCAGATATTTCTGCACCTATATTCATGCCGGGGTGCACCCAGTATTTTACACCTGCACCTACAGGGAAGCAAATTGCAACATCTCCATATTTTCTACCACTGTAGCCTGCCATTTGCCCTTCAGTGCCTAATGGTCGTAAATAGTATTTTGTACCATTTAAGGTTGTATAGGGGTTATAGTAAAAAGCGCCTATCCCACCTGTAAGGTATGGGGTAAATCTGCTGTCTTCCTCACCGGTTGCAAACCTGAAAAAATTAAATTCTGCTTGTGCAAGGCCCTCTACAATATCACTCTTAAAGTTCAGGTTACGCTCCTTTTGAAAAGGGTTGCTGCTGTATTTATCATCATAACCTACTGAGGTATAACCCACCGAACCCCTTAAAGATATATACGGATTAAGATGTATGCGGGTATAGGCAAGTACCGCAGGCTTTATTTCTTTAAATCCATAGTTGGTATTCAAGTCGCCAAAGTACTCGGTGCCGCCTAAAGAAATTCCATATTCAGTACCCGAAAAAAAAGTTTGGGCCTGGGCTGTTAGCGTACCCATTAATAAAGTAAAAAGTATGATTTTTCGCATATCAGCCACCTAATAGATAAATAGAACTCTAAATTAAAGTATTTATTGTTTTGGAGGGCGTTAATTACGCTTGTCAATACCCCAATACAATTTCTGGCGTATCGTTTTCAGAAAGTTATGTTCATCGGGCCGTACCAGGCTCACTGTAAACGATTCTCTTTTTACGGCTATCTGTACGCTGCTTTTTATAGTCTCCGTCCGCGCATCAAGCGTACACAAAAATTGCTCCGTGCGGCCTTCTACTTCAAACGATATTACATTATCATCCGGTACTACAATAGATCTTGTATTTAGGTTATGGGGCGATACCGGGGTTATAACAAAGCTGGATGTTTGCGGAAATACAACCGGGCCGCCGCAACTTAGCGAATACCCAGTAGAGCCCGTTGGGGTAGCTACAATAAGGCCATCGGCCCAATAGGTATTCAAAAACTCGCCATTCAGGTAAGTGTGTATTTTTATCATAGACGATGTGTCGTTGCGATGAATGGTAAATTCATTCAGGGCAAACGGCGAACCGTCAAACAGGGGTACGCTGGAATCCAGGTGCAGCAGCGTACGTTTTTCAAGCGTATAAGAACCACGCACTAGCGATAGTATGGCATCATCTACTTCTTCTTCAGGTATAGCTGCCAGAAAACCCAGCCGCCCCAGGTTGATGCCTATGAGCGGTATATTGGAGTTGCCCACAAAGCACACGGTGTCTAGTAAGGTTCCATCGCCACCCAAGCTAAAGAGCATGTCGGTATGTGGCGGAAGGTCTTTTTTACCTGTAAAGAACCGGGGCTCTGTTTCTATATGCGTATGTGCCATCAGTCTTTCATAAAAATCTTTATAAAAAACCAGTTGCAGCTTTTGCTCCCTAAGTTTATTAATAATGCGCAACAATACAGGCAAGTCCTGTACGTCAAATGTCCTGTTATAAAGTGCTACAAGCATAAAAAATATCGTGGCACAGATGCATAAGGATGTATAATAAATTTAAAATTACTCCCTATTCACTGCCACTGTGTAAATATAATCCATTTTGCCCCAATTGATTATATGCCAGCTCCAGCCTTATCTTTATTTCATAAAATGTTATTATATCTACTCCTGCGCCTACCGAATAAAGTAAACGGTTACCCAGGTAGGCGTTCCCAGGCACTCCTGTTCTCACATAGGCAATGTCTGTGAATATTTTAGGATATATACGTAAGGGCAATGTAGTAAAGTATTTCACTGGTATTTCCTTCAGTTTAAAGTTGATGAGCTCCCTTTTCAGATCCAGCCGCAGCACACCATAATCGCTCCCGTTGATCACATAATACTCATAACCTCTTATGTAGTCCATCGCTGTGCCCAGTCCTCCTTCAAAAGCATAGGGTTGGTTTTCTGGTACCATCAATCTGCCCCTGAAAATAACAGACGTATACCATTTGCGCAAAGGGTTACGAAAGTACCCTACTTCAACGTTCAGGTAATTTTGAAATTTAAAGCCTTCTATTCCCACCCGCGATAGTGCATAGGCCACTACCTTTTCTCCTACTAATGGATAGTTCCAGTTATCTACATGGTTATATTCAAAACGGTACAGCAATTCTAAAAGTTTCAACCGTTTGCTCCCGTTCAGGTAATAGTCATGGTTTAGTTTCGGCACCGTATCGCTTACAGAATAGTCTTTGTAACTCAATTGCAGTATATGCCGCGTGGCATAGCCCGGCCTGTATATATAACTGATTGCTCCTTCAAATTGGGTAAGCATATAGGGTCCTGTATAGTTACCTACATACTGTAGTTTGTTTGAGTCTGTGGCAAAAAATATCTGGTGGTTGCGGGAGTAAGATAATGATATACCCAAACCATTCTTTTGGGCCTTATCCACATATGGTTTAGTATAGCTGATGGCTAGCTTTTGGGTATAGCCTGCCTGCACTGTGGCTGATAATACATCAAGGTTGCCGCTTATATTTTTGTCCACACCTGTAAGGCCCAGGTTAATGCGGTTCAGGTTGTGGTTCTGTTCAGACCACCACACATTAAAGTTTCGGTCTGCTAGCTGGAAGGTTACCTGCGGAAAAACATAGAACCTCTCTTTTACATATATATACCAGTCCATTTCATCTGCATCAACACGTACTACCTTTATTTCCACCTCATTAAAAATGGTCAGGTTCGTAAGCCGCAGTTTACTTTCTTCCACAAAATAATTAAGCGAATCTGTCGATATCACATCCCCCTCCTCTACACTTAGCTCTCGTAGCAGCACTTTCCTGCGCGATACTTCGTTGCCAGATAGTTCTATTTTTCGTACGGTCAGTTGCACGGGTTTCTTCGGTACTGTAAAAAAATCCAGGGTATCCGGGTAGTGGGAAATGCTTTTAGGAGCCTGCCCGTGCACACCCTGTACAATACAGAAAGCAAAAAAAATAAGCAGGAGGTGCTTCATCTATCGGCGCAAAGATACTACAGCAGAATTTTTATGGAACTCGCTATTCTTAAAATAACATATACAAAAACCATACTACCCTTTAGCAGAGCACCTTTGGCAGCTTAAATTACAACAAATATTATCCCAAAACTTCCGTAATTTTAGTATTATCATTCCCCTGCCATGAAATACATATGTTCCATTCTTATTTTAGCTATGCTTGGCATAGCGGCATGTACACACAAATCAAATGAGGTTATAACTAACGATGGCAATTTCCCAGCTCCTATAGCTGCCATAATGATCACCAAATGTGCCATAGCAGGGTGCCACAACCAGGCCAGTTACGGCAATGCTGATAGCCTTTTGCTCGACAGCTGGGAGCATCTGTTCAACGGCAGCTCCAGCGGTGCAGAAGTAGTAGCCTACAATGCCCAGTATAGCCCGCTTATGTATTTTGTAAATACTGATAGTACACTAGGCACCGTAGTAGCGCCTACAATGCCTTATAGCACAGCAAACAGGCCGCTTCCGGCTTTGAGTAAAGAAGAGTACATGACGCTTTATAACTGGATACAGAATGGTGCACCAGATAAGAATGGCAATATCCCGTTTGCTTCAAACCCCGAGACCCGTCAAAAAACTTACCTCACACAGCAGGGTTGCGATTTGCTCGCGGTTATAGACGCACAGGCACACGTTGTAATGCGGTACATACCTATCGGTATGACCAATGCTATAGAAAGTCCCCATTGCGTGCGCGTGTCAGACGATGGTATGTATGCTTATGTAAGCTTCCTGGCCGGACAGTACGTACAGAAGATCGATACTAAAACCGATCAGGTAATAAGCAGCGCCCCATTAGCCGGCATAGCGGCCAATGGTTCATGGAACATTGTTCATGTTTCTCCCGGCGATACCGAATTGCTCACTAGCGACTGGGTGGCAAACGGCCTGCTGGTTGCTATCAATGCCAATACCATGCGTGTAGATTCACAAAGAACATGGAACGCCTCCAGCAACGGTATCGTATGGCCTCACGGCATTGAAACCAACGCTACGTTCGATACGTTTTTTGTAACATCACAATACAGCAACTTTGTTTATAAACTGGTACCAAATGGCTTTTGGCTCTTTAAAGTCAGCCTCGATGGCAATAAGCCATCAACATATACAGACAGCAATAATACTAATCCCAACCCCCACGAAATATTAATGACACCCGATTATTCAAAATACTTTGTCACCTGCCAGGGTACCAATAATGTTGCGGTTATAGATGCACATACAGATAAGATATTAGCAACTATCCCTGTTGGCGTTTTCCCCCAAGAGCTGGCTATGTCGCGCACCAAACCATACATGTTTGTTACCTGTATGGAAGATGCTGCCTCAGCTGCATACTACCCGCATTCCCATGGGTCAGTCTATGTCATCAACTACAATACCTTTCAAATTGTGAAAGTGCTGTATGGCGATTTCTACCAGCCCCATGGTATCAGTGTCGATGATCAAAATGGCACCATACTTATTGCCAGTACCAATGCTAACCCCAATGGGCCTGCGCCGCACCACGTCACCTCTTGTGGTGGCCGCGATGGTTGGTACACTTACTTCGATCTAAATACCCTCACACCACTCAACAACCGCCGTTACGAGGTCACCGTAATGCCGTATTCTGCCGCCACACGTTTTAAATAACCGGTTGTGTTTCTATACACTTAGTCTCTATCTTTGAGACTATGCTCACAGTTTCACTACACGGCATCATATTAAATGCACCCCATGGCCTCTACCCTGAAGAGCAGGTACTTGGCAACGATTTTGAGATAGATGTTGACATTTGGTTACCCATAGACCAGGACAAACCATGGCCTTTTGTCGATTATACCCTTATACGCAGCACCGTAGCCACTGTGTTTAACCAACCGGGCCAGTTGCTCGAAACATTTGTGCAGCATATACACACAGCCCTGAAACAATATGTCCCCTATTCCGAAAAAATAAAAGTAGCCGTAAGAAAGTTAAACCCACCAATGGAAGGGCA